>JAYSMB010000242.1:0-4029 GCA_043725065.1 Burkholderiales bacterium | reverse complement strand
GGCAGGAACTTCAGTTTAACCGGACAGTAGTGACCCACCCTCATGATTCAGGACGACCAGGAGTGCGGTGGCAACGGAACCGATCCGACCGCCACGCTGGAAGCGTATCTCCCTCGCGGCAGCAACTCGAAGATCTACCATTTCAGTCATCGCCCCTGCAGCGTGCCGGGAGCCCATCGCGATTTCATGGCCCCGGAGGGCGTCGCGCTCTGGGGCGACGATGTCCTTGCTTTCTTCTCGAAGAACGGCGCGCCCCCTTGATCAAGACTCAGGGCATGGGCGCCGCAGCCGCAGCCGCAACCGCAACCGCAACCGATCAAGGTTCTTTCCACCCCCCGCCCAACACCCGATACAACGCCACGAGGTTCTGCAACTGCAACGCCCGCGTCTGCACGAGACCCTGCTGGGCGATGAACAAAGATCGCTGCGCATCGAGCGCATCGAGATAGCTCGCGGCACCGGCGCGATAGCGCAGATCGGCCAGGCGATAGGTGATCGCGAGCGCATTGGTCTGCGCTGCCTGCGCACGCAGTTGCTCGCCGAGCGTGGCCCGGCCCGCGAGCGCGTCGGCGACTTCGCGGAACGCGGTCTGGATCGCCTTCTCGTATTGCGCGACCGCGATCTCGCGGTTGACCTTGGCGACTTCGAGATTGGCGCGATTGCGCCCGGCGTCGAACAGCGGCTGCAGCAGTTGCGCGACCCCGGTGAAGGCGAAGCTACCGCTTTTGAACAGGCCCGAGAGCTCGCCGCTCGCGGTACCGAGATTGCCGGTCAGCGAGATCCTCGGAAAGAAGGCGGCGCGCGCTGCGCCGATGTTGGCGTTGGCGGCCAGCAGCAGCTGCTCGGCGGCGCGGATGTCGGGGCGCCGCTCGAGCAGCTCCGACGGCAAGCCGGCCGGCAGGTCGTTCGTGAGCTGCCGGTCGTCGAGCGGCAGCGGCGCCGGCAGGTCGGCGGGCAAGGGCTGGCCGACCAGCAACTGCAGCGCGTTCTCGTCGAGCGCGCGCTGGCGCAGCGACTGGGCGAGGGCGACGCGGGCGCCCTCGAGCAGCGATTCCGATTGCCGGTAGTCGAGCTCCGAGGAAGCGCCGTTGTCGAAGCGCAGCTTGGTCAGGCGGGTCGAGTCTTCGCGCGTCGCCAGCGTCTGCCGGGTCACGGCGAGCAGCTCGTCGTCGGCGAGCAGCGCGAGGTACGCCGTCGCCACCGAGCCGACCAGGCTGATCTGCACCGCCTTCCTCGTCTCGGTCGTCGCCAGGTATTGATCGAGTGCGGCTTCGCTCAGGTTGTGGACGCGACCGAACAAGTCGAGCTCGTAGCCCGTGACCGCGAAACCGACCGCGTAGACGGTGCTCACGCCGCGGCCCGCCGCCAGGCGCGACGCCGTCGCGCCGACGCCGACCGACGGCAGCTGGTCGGCCCGACGCACGTCGTAGAGAGCGCGCGTCTGCTCGATGTTGAGCACGGCGATGCGCAGGTCGCGGTTGTTCGCGAGCGCGAGCGTCAGGAGACGCTGCAGGCGCGGGTCGGCGAAGAACTGTGCCGGTTCGAGGTCGGCAGCGGGCACGCTGCCGGCGCGCGCACCCGGGGTCATCTCCTGCGCATAGGTGGCGGGGATCGGCGCGGTCGGACGGTCGTACCACGGGATCAACGAGGAGCAGCCGCCGAGCGCGTGCAGCAACACCAGCGCGGTGACGGCCACGGAAACCCGTGCACGCCGCTCAGACATGGCCGCCCTCGCCGGTAGCCGGCGCAGCAGGCACGACGACATCGATCGCCTCGCCCTGCTTCACCTTGCCGCGCACGCCGCCGCCCTTGAAGACGCCGCGCACGACCACAAAGAAGACCGGCACGAAGAAGATCGCGAGGAAAGTCGCCGTGAACATGCCGGCCATCACGCCGGTGCCGATCGCGCGCTGGCTGGCCGAGCCGGCGCCCGACGACAAGACCAGCGGCAACACGCCGAGGATGAAGGCGATCGAGGTCATCAGGATCGGCCGAAAGCGCAGATGCACGGCCTCGAGCGTCGCTTCGATCAGGCCCTTGCCCCCGGCATGCAGATCCTTGGCGAACTCGATGATCAGGATCGCGTTCTTGGCCGAGAGGCCGATTACGGTGATCAGGCCGACCTTGAAGAACACATCGTTCGGCATGTCGCGAAGGGTCGCACCGAGCACGGCGCCGAGCACTCCGAGCGGCACCGCGAGCAGCACCGCGAATGGGATCGACCAGCTCTCGTAAAGGGCCGAGAGGCACAGGAACACGGCGAGCAGCGAGAACCCGAGCAACAAGGTCGCCGTCGAGCCCGAGAGCCGCTCCTCGCGCGACTGGCCGGTCCATTCGAATGCGAAGCCGGCCGGCAATTGCCCCGCCAGGCGCTCCATCTCGTCCATCGCGTCACCGGTTGAATGGCCAGGCGCGGCGTCGCCGGCAAGCCGCATCGTCGGATAGCCGTTGTAGCGGATCGTCTGGATCGGCCCGGTCACCCAGCGTGTCGTCGCCAGTGCCGACATCGGCACCGGCTTGCCCTGGTTGTTGATCACGTTCAGGCGCAGCAGGTCGTCGGGATCCATGCGGTCCGGCGCGTCGGCCTGCACGACCACGCGTTGCAGCCGACCGGCGTTCGGGAAGTCGTTGACATAGGCCGAGCCAAGGGCCGTCGAGAGCACGGCATTGATGTTGTCGAACGAGACCCCGAGCGCGCTGGACCGGTCGCGGTCGATGTCGAGCTGAAGCTGGGGCGCGTCCTCGAGTCCGTTCGGCCGCACGCCGGCGAGCACCTTGCTTTGCGCCGCCATGCCGAGCATCTGGTTGCGAGCCGCGAGCAGCGCGGCATGGCCGTTGCTGCCGCGGTCCTCGAGGCGAAAGTCGAAGCCGGTGGCGGTGCCGAGTTCGGGAATCGCCGGCGGCACCAGGGCGAAGATGAACGCGTCGCGAACACCCGAGAGAGCGCCGAAAGCACGCCCGGCCAGGGCCTGGGCGGAATGCGCCGCGCCCTTGCGCTCGTCCCAGTGCTTGAGCGGCACGAAGGCAAGCGCCGCGTTCTGGCCGCTGCCCGAGAAACTGAAGCCGAGCACGCTGACCATCTGATCGACTTCAGGCTGGCTCAGGAAGAATTTCTCGGCCTGCTGCATCACCGCCAGGGTGCGAGCCTGGGTCGCGCCCGGCGGCAGTTGCACGTTGGCGATCAGGTAGCCCTGGTCTTCGGTCGGCAGGAACGACGCCGGCATGCGCAGGAACATCAGCACCACGACGCCGACGATCAGCGCGAACAGAACCAGAAAGCGCAGGGTACGCTTCAGGATCCACGCGACCCAGCCTTCGTAGCCGTGCGTGGCCGCCTTGAAGCCGCGGTTGAACCAGCCGAAGGGGCCGCGCTTTTCCTGCTTGTGGCCCTTCTCGACCGGCTTCAGGAAAGTGGCGCAGAGCGCCGGCGTCAGCGACATCGCGAGGAACACCGAGAACAGCATCGAGCTCACCATGACCAGCGAGAACTGGCGATAGATGTTGCCGACCGAACCCGCGAAGAACGCCATCGGCAGGAACACCGAGACCAGCGTGACGCTGATGCCGACCAGCGCGGCGGTGATCTGGCTCATCGCCTTCTTGGTGGCGTCGCGCGGGGACAAGCCCTCCTCGCTCATGATGCGCTCGACGTTCTCGATCACGACGATCGCATCGTCGACAAGGATGCCGACCGCGAGCACCATCGCGAACATCGTCAGCACGTTGATCGAGTAGCCGAAGGTGAACATCATGCCGAACGCGCCGAACAACGCGACCGGGACGACGATGGTCGGAATCAGCGTGTAGCGCAGGCTCTGCAGGAACAGGTACATCACCAGGAAGACCAGGATGACCGCCTCGACCAGCGTCTCGACCACCCGGCTGATCGAGATCCGCACGAACTTCGAGCTGTCGTAGGGAATGCTCCACCGCACGCCCTCGGGGAAATAGCGCGCCAGCTCGCCCATGCGCTTCCTGATCAGCTCGGCGGTGGCGAGCGCGTTGCCGGTGGGCGAGAGCTGCACGCCG
>JAYSMB010000241.1:0-1781 GCA_043725065.1 Burkholderiales bacterium | reverse complement strand
GCGCCTCGGTATAGCGCACCAGCAACTCGTCGATGACGCTCGCGGCATCGGGCTCGTAGAGGTAGTCCCAGCCGTGGGTCTGGCCCTCGGGGCGCTTGTCGGCCGCCATGCTCTCGGTCGAGAGCGGAAGCAATTGCGTGACCACCGGCTCCTGCTTGATCGTGTTGATGAAGCGCGTGTAGCACAGGTACACGGCCGACAGCCGCCCCTCGGCATAGGCGTCGAGCAGCACCTTGACCGGGCCGATCAGCTTCTCGAGCGTCGGCTTGTCGCCCAGGTGCGTCGCGTGCGAGACGACCTTCGCGCCGATGCGCGTCAGGAAACCGTAGCCCTTGTTGCCGATCGCCACCGCCTCGCTCTTCTGGCCCGAGGCCTCGACGTCCTTCAGCTTGTTCGTGACGGCGCGCAGCACATTGGTGTTCAGGCCGCCGCACAGGCCCTTGTCGGTCGTGACGAGGATGAAGCCCGCGGTCTTAGCGGTCTCGTTCTTCACCATGAACGGGTGTTTGTATTCGGGCGTGGCCGTCGCGAGGTTCGCCGCGAGGCTGCGGACCTTCTCGGCGTACGGGCGCGCCGCGCGCATCCGGTCCTGCGCCTTGCGCATCTTCGCGACCGAGACCATCTCCATGGCCTTGGTGATCTTCTTCGTGTTCTCGAAGCTCTTGATCTTGCCGCGTATCTCTTTGCCTGCTGCCATGACGGCTCCTTGGGTGTCAGGCGAAGGACTTCTTGAACGCGGCGATGGCGCCGCTGAGCTCGGCCTCGGCTTCCTTGTCGAGCGCCTTGCTGTCGTCGATCTTCTTCAGCAGCGCGGCGTGGCTGGTCTTCAGGTGCGTGTGCAGCCCGTGCTCGAACGCGAGGATCTTCTTCACGTCGACATCGTCCATGAAGCCCTTGTTGACCGCGAACAGCGACGCGCCCATCAGGCTGATCGACAGCGGCGAGTACTGGTTCTGCTTCAGCAGCTCGGTCACGCGCGCGCCGCGGTCGAGCTGCTTGCGCGTGGCTTCGTCGAGGTCGGACGCGAACTGCGCGAACGCCGCGAGTTCGCGGTACTGCGCCAGGTCGGTACGGATGCCGCCCGACTGGCCCTTGATGATCTTGGTCTGCGCCGACGAGCCGACACGCGACACCGAGATGCCGGCGTTGATCGCCGGGCGGATGCCGGCGTTGAACAGCGAGGTCTCCAGGAAGATCTGGCCGTCGGTGATCGAGATCACGTTGGTCGGCACGAACGCGGACACGTCGCCGGCCTGCGTCTCGATGATCGGCAGCGCCGTCAGCGAGCCGGTCTTGCCCTTGACCTCACCCTTCGTGAAGGCCTCGACGTAGTCGGCGTTGACGCGCGCAGCGCGCTCGAGCAGGCGCGAGTGCAGATAGAACACGTCGCCCGGATACGCTTCGCGGCCCGGCGGCCGGCGCAGCAGCAGCGAGACCTGGCGATAGGCGACGGCCTGCTTGGACAGATCGTCGTAGACGATCAGTGCGTCCTGGCCGCGATCGCGGAAATACTCGCCCATCGTGCAGCCCGAGTAGGCCGACACGTACTGCATCGCGGCCGATTCGGCGGCGGTGGCGGCGACGACGATCGTGTACTCCATCGCGCCGTTGGCTTCGAGTGCCCGCACCACGTTCTTCACCGACGAGGCCTTCTGCCCGATCGCGACGTAGATGCAGGTCATGTCCTGACCCTTCTGGTTGATGATCGCGTCGATCGCCACCGCGGTCTTGCCGGTCTGGCGGTCGCCGATGATCAGCTCGCGCTGGCCGCGGCCGATCGG
>JAYSMB010000240.1:0-2602 GCA_043725065.1 Burkholderiales bacterium | reverse complement strand
CAGCACCGGCACGGTCTGCGACGCGATGACCCAGGGAAAGAGGCTGCGCTCCAGCGTGCGCGAATGGACGATGAGAACCGCGAGAACCGCCCCCAGCGCCGTGCCCATGACGAAGCCGAGCAAGGTCGCCGAGCTCGTGACGGCGGCGTGATAGAGCAGGCTGCGCGGCGAATCGAGCGGCCAGCCGAAGATCGAATCGAAGAAGTCGATGGCGATCTGGTGCGGCGCGGGCAGTACCGGGCGGTCCATCGAGAGCGTGAGGCGGATCAGGTCGAGCGCACCCCAGCCGGGTTGCGAAGACAAGGTGCGTTCGATCACCTGCGCTGCGTTGAGCCCGACGGCGGCGGCGTACCAGACAACCAGCACGACCACGAGCACCGCGAGCACCGGGCCAGCGCGAAACCACGCATTGCCGAGGCGAGTTCTTGCAATCTCAGTGACCGCCATGACCTTCCTGCAGAGCGACGCGGACACGATGCGCGATCGCGGTGAACTCGGGTGTATCGCGGATGCCGAGCGTGCGATCGCTCGGCAAGCCCGACTCGATCACCTCGACGATGCGCCCGGGACGCGGCGACATCACGACGATGCGCGACGAAAGAAACACCGCTTCGGGAATCGAATGCGTCACGAACACGACGGTCCGCTTCTCGCGCTCCCACAAGCGCAGCAACTGTTCGTTGAGACGATCGCGCGTGATCTCGTCGAGCGCGCCGAAAGGCTCGTCCATCATCAGCAGTTTGGGCTCGAAGCCGAGCGCGCGCGCGATCGACACGCGCTGTTGCATGCCGCCCGAAAGTTGCCACGGGTACTTGCCTTCGAAACCGGTCAGGCCGACACGTTCGAGGTGCCCCAGCGCGACACTCTTCGCCCTGGCCTTGTCGAGGCCGTGAATCTCGAGCGGCAGACAGACGTTGGCCAGCACCGTGCGCCATGGAAAGAGCGCCGGTGCCTGGAACACATAGCCGTAGGCACGCGCCAGCCTCGCATCGCGGGCGGAAAGGCCGTTCACGCGGACGCTGCCGGACGAGACCTGCTCGAGATCGGCAATGACACGCAGCAGCGTCGTCTTACCGCAGCCTGAAGGCCCGATCAACGAAACGAACTCACCTTCGCGGATGGAAAGGGTGACGTCCGCCAGCGCCGTGACGGTGTGTTCCTTGGCGGGATAGACGACCGAGACGCCGTTGACTTCGACAGTGGCGGGTGCGGCGGGAGCGGACAAGGCTTCAGGCATTCACATGCGCCGGGTTGTTCGGATGCGTGGTCCAGTTGGCGTAGCTGCCCTCCACCATGCGGCCGGTGCGCGTGTCGATCTCGCCCGGCCTCAAGGCGAACATCGTGATGCAGTCCGGCACCGGGCAGACCGAGACGCACAGGTTGCAGCCGACGCACTCGGCATCGACCACCTCTCGGCTTCGATCAGCGCCTGCACGGGCGTGAGCGGAGGATGGGCGTCGCCGAAGTTCCGGCTGTACTGCCCGGCCGGGAGGCGGCCGGCCTTGATGTCGGGGCAAGTCATCAGACGCTGCGAACGCGCATGTCAGGCGGCGCGCGCCACGGCGTGCGGCATGTGGCGCTCGGCCTGGCGCTTGAGCGCATCGAACATCGGCGCGAACGCCGGGCGCTTGACGTAGCGGCCCGCGCCGCGCTGGGTGCGCAACTCGCCGTCCATCCAGACGATGTTGCCCTGCGAGAGCGTGACCTTCGCCAGCCCCGTCACCTGGCGTCCTTCGAATACGTTGTAGCCGACCCGCGAGATGCTACCCGCGGTCGTGATGGTCTTCGTCGCGCTCGGGTCCCAGACCACAAGGTCGGCGTCGCTGCCCGCGGCAATCGCGCCTTTGCGCGGATAGAGATTGAAGATCTGCGCCGCGTTGGTCGAGGTCACGCGCACGAACTCGTTCGCCGTCAGGCGACCGGCGTTGACACCCGCATCCCAAAGAACCGACATGCGGTCTTCGACGCCGGCACAGCCGTTGGGAATCTTGCTGAAGTCGTCTTTGCCCGCGCCTTTTTGTTCAGCACAGAATGCGCAGTGGTCGGTCGCTGTCGTCTGCAAGTGGCCGGCGGCAAGCGCACCCCACAACGCATCCTGATGACGCTTCGCCCGGAACGGCGGGCTCATCACGTGGGCCGCGGCGATGTTCCAGTCGGGATTGCGATAGACCGATTCGTCGATCGTCAGGTGACCCGCGAGCACCTCGCCGTAGACGCGCTGCCCCCTGCTGCGAGCGCGGATGATCGCGGCCGCCGAGTCTTCGCTCGACACATGCACGATGTAGAGCGGCGTGCCCAGCACCTCGGCGATGCGGATCGCGCGCTCGGCCGCTTCGGCCTCGACCGCCGGCGGGCGCGACAGCGGGTGCGCCTCGGGCCCGGTGATGCCCTGCGCGACGAGGCGCTGCTGCATCTGGAACACGAGCTCGCCGTTTTCGGCGTGCACGGTCGGCAGCGCGCCGAGTTCGAGCGCGCGGGTGAAGCTGTTCACCAGCACCTCGTCGTCGGCCATGATCGCGTTCTTGTAGGCCATGAAGTGCTTGAAGCTGTTCACGCCGTGATCGCGCACCAGCGTGCCCATGTCGTCGTGAACCGACTGATC
>JAYSMB010000239.1:0-3098 GCA_043725065.1 Burkholderiales bacterium | reverse complement strand
GAAGGCCTGTTTCGCTGCGGCGTTACCGCCGACCGCCGAGGCTGCCGTGCGCTCGAGCTTGACGAAGGCCGCCGAGACGGTCTCGAGGTCGACGCCGGTGCGCGCGGCGATCGAGCGCATCGCCGAGAGCGCCTCGACGCTCGCCCCGGTGCGCTTGCTCATGTCGCTGAGCGCCGCGGTCGACTCGATCAGGCCTTTCGAGAACTCGGCGATCTTCATGAGGGCGAAGGCCTCGCCGAGCACGCCGAGTGCGTCACTGGCAAGTCCCGCGGCGGCGCCGACGCGCTTCATCGCGGCTTCGGCCATGGTCGTCGCCTTGCCGAGGTCGCTCTGGAACTTTGCGACGTTGGCCTCGAGCGTAACGACGAGGCTGCCCAAGGTACTCAAAGCGCACTCCTGGTCTCGGCCTCTGAGTGCAGAGACGCGATCTCGACTTCTGTGGCTTCGAGGCACTTGTGTGCACTGTCGAAGACCTCGCGCGCGCGATCGATGAAAGTCATCACGTCGCGCAGCACCAGAAGCTGCCCGGCGCGGAGCTGGACAATGCGTTGACGCGCCGCCGCTGCGGACGGCTGAGGAATTCTGGGCAGATCGGTCATCGGATCACCTCAAAATGCAGGCGCATGGGTGCGCTATCGCCAAGTCACCCCGCGCGCGGCACCACCTCGAGGGAGTGCTCCGCCAGGTTGCGCACGATCCCGTCCCGGAACGCCGTCACGAGCATTTCGACCTCGGCCGTCGAAGGCTGCCTGTGCTGTGCCTTGGCGGCGCCGGCGAGCAGTACCGCGGAAAACGCCGAGGCCGTGGCGATTGCCGCGTGGGACGCCAGAACCGAGGGATGGCCGCGGCCGGCCGAGGCCGCGGTGATTGCGTCCCAGGCAGCGCGGCTCACGGCCTCGATGTCCGCATGGAGCGCGTCCGTCACCGGACGCCCTCTCGCGCGAGCTCGCGGGTTGCCGCGGCGAGAATCCTGTGGCGCTCCTCCGCGCCGGCCCGAACGCGCGCCCTAGCCCCTACGACCTTGCTCGCGAGGGCCGCCTGCAGGTTGTCCTGCAGGTCGTCCACCATCCCGGCGCTCCGCGCCTGGCTAGCCACCATCGCTCGGCCCTGGCCGAAGCTCGATTCGACGGTGCTTCGCGTGACGCCCCGCCCGCGCGCCACGGCGCCGACGAACTCATCGTGATACGCACCCAGCTGCGTCATGAGGTATTCCGCCGCCGGGTCCGTCATGGGCTCGTCCGGATTCCCCTCCGCCTTGAACACCGACGTCACGAAGTAGGTCACTGAAATGCCGTCTTTGGCGTTCGCCTCGCTGAAGTCGGCATGCACACAGATCACTCCGATCGATCCGACTTGGCTCGACGGCATGGCGATGATTCGCGTCGCCTGGCTGGCGAGCCAGTAGGCCGCTGACGCGCAAATCCCGCAGGCAAAAGCGGTGACGGGCTTCGGCGAACTCGCGATCAGCGTCGCAAGCTCCTGGCATCCGGCGACGTCGCCCCCTGGGCTGTCGATGTCGAGCACGATCTCGTCGATCGTGTCGTCGGCGATCGCTTGCGATACTTCCGCCCCGATGTCGGCGTAGTTCGACCAGCCGAAAATGTCGCCGATGAAGCTGCCCCGGTTCGTGAGCGGTCCGTGGATGCCGATCGCGGCGACCCGCCGCGAGGCGCGCTGCGTCGTCGTGGGCCGGCGCGCCGCGGCTGGCAGGCGGCCATCCGCATAAAGCCGGAGCTGCGCGTCAATGCCATCAAGCGCGCCGGGGTGAAGCGCGATCACTGGCATCGGGAACACCGCCGCTAGGCGTTGCGCGGCGTTCATCTGCCCGGCCGTCACGCTGCCGCCGCCGCCGACCTGTCGATCGAGCCGAGAATCGAAGCGATCCGGTCTCGCAGCTCGGCGGCGTCGGGTGCCTCGAGCTTCAGGCCGCGCAGTGCCTCGCGGGCCGCGCGGATCCTGCCCATGCGGTCGCGCGTCTCGAGAACATCTGCAACGGCAGCCGGGTCATGCGCGAGTTTGCCGTCCATCCCGCGTGACGGGATCGCGATGCTCACGGTGCGGCGTGCGGCCTCGAAGATCCCGTCAACACGGGCGAGCGCGAGGTCGATCGATGGACTCGCGGTCCGTTCGAGTTCGGCCTCGACGTTCGAGAGGGTTCCCCGACGCTGTGCCTCGAAACCGACACGGGTCGCCCGAAGCGTCTGGCGCTCTGCCTTTGCGGCCTCGATCGCCGCGGCAAGTTTGCCGATCGTTGCGTCGGCGTCGCGTTCGGCGCTGGCGAGCTCGGTGCCTCGCGGATCGTCGCCGATGAGTTCGAGCCTGCGCTTCTCGAGCAGCCGGCGCGCTGACAGGTCCTGCTGCTCGACGTCGGCGACCATCGCTCGGCCCGCCTTGGAGCGGGAAAAGATGTTCGGAAGATTCAATTTCGTTTCTCCTCGTTGTAGAGCTTCGGCTCCGCCAGCGCGGCGGCATCGGCCGCCGGCTCGCAATCGAATCGAATCAGCGCGCGCCGAGCTGGACGAACGGCGAGAGTGTGTTGCTGCCTTTGGCCTGCACGAGCGGCGCGACGATCTTCGGACGGCCATCCATTCGAAACGTAATCCGGTATGCCTCGACGTCGAGGTCGAACCACAGGTGCATCGATGTCGCGACATCGATGCCAGCCCCGGGACTGATCGTCGTGTAGTAGCTCAGATCGACCAGCGTCACGTCGCCCTGGCTCGAGAACGGCGAGGTGTGCTGGCTCTCGTACACGGGCCGGCCGAGCATCTTGAACACCGGGCCGGCGAGCCCTGGCGGCAGCTCGTCGTCCGCATCGATGTCGTCGAGGAAGAAAGACCCGAAGTTCACGCCGAGCAGCGGTGCGAGCGTGTCCGGCCCGAGCAGCCAGACCGCCCGGCTGTAGGAGCCCGGCGGCATACGCCCGACCATTTTGCGAAAGTTGTTCGGGTCGAATGTTGCGGTCGCCTGCCCGCTTTCCTTGGCGACCGTGATCGCCGCGCCTCCGACGAGCGCGCCGAGCGGCGTGCCGTTGCCGGTGCCGAACAAAATTGCTTCGTTCGCCCTCCAGCGGATGTGCGCACCGACCCGCCGCGGCA
>JAYSMB010000238.1:0-2605 GCA_043725065.1 Burkholderiales bacterium | reverse complement strand
CGCGACCACACGGTGTCGGCGCTCGCGTCGACGACGCTCGAAACGTAGACGCGGATCACGGCTACTCTTTTGCCGGCGCGGGAGGAAGCGCCACCTGCGCGCCGCTCACACCACCTACCAGGCGCTGGATGTCGCCGCCTTCGATGCCGATCTCGCGCAACAGCTGGTCGACCAGCGGTGCCTGGGCGCGGAAGCGCAACGCCGAGTTCACCAGGCCGTCGGAGAAGTTGCCGCCACCGCCGCCGTGGCCCTCGCCGTTCATGCCGCCGCTCGAGCCGCCCAGCCCGTCGACGTGGAGGATCTTGATGCCCTCGATCCGCTCCATCGGCCGCACCGACTCGCGGATGATTCCCTCGGCCTTCTCGACCAGCCGCATGCGCAGAGCGGACATGCGCGCCTCGGGCGAGAGCATGTTGTGCGCGTCGTTCATCAGGCGCAGTGCCTCCGCCTCGATCTCGGCGCGCACCCGCATCGCCATCGACTTGATCTTGTCGGCGTCGGCGTCGGCTTCGGCCTGGGCACGGACCGCCGCGCCGCGGTCGGCGCTGGCGTCTTTCTCGGCGCGCGCGGCGCTGGTCAGGCGCAGCGCATCGCGTTCGGCCGCCTGGCGCGAGCCGATCAGCTCGATCGCCTTCTTGCGCTCGGCCATCTCGACCTCGCGCGCGGTGAACACCTTCTCCTCGGCCGTCACCGCCTCGGCGCGCGCGGTGTCGGCCGCCGCCTGCGCCACGCTCTGCGCTTCGCTCTCGCGCGCCACCGCGATGGCGCGCTTCTGCTCGGCGAGCTCGACGGTCATGCGCCGGTCGATCTCGGCCGACTGGATCGTCCGTTCCTTGCCGATCCGCTCCTGCTCGATCGTCTGCTCGGAGCGGATCCGCGCCGCGTCGATCATCTGCTTGGCTGCGATCTGGGCGCTCTCGCCGTCCTGCTCGCGCTGCGCGCGCTCGGTCATCAGTTCGGCGCGCTGACGGGCGCGCGCGATCTCGACCTCGCGCTGCTGGTTGAGGCGCGCGTACTCGCCTTCGCGATCGATGTCGAGCGAGAGCTTCTCCGCCTCGAGATTCTTGTTGCGGATCGCGATCAGCGTGTCCTGCTCGACGTCGTTCCTCTGCTTCTTGCGCTGCTCGATCGTCTCGGTCAGGCGCGTCAGGCCTTCGGCGTCGAAAGCGTTGCTGGGGTTGAAGAATTCCATGCCGGTCTGGTCGAGCTGGGTCAGCGACACCGACTCGAGCTCGAGGCCGTTCTTGGTCAGGTCCTCGGCCACCGTCTCGCGCACTTTTCTGACGTAGGCGCCGCGCTTTTCGTGCAGCTCTTCCATCGTCATCTCGGCCGCCGCCGTGCGCAAGGCATCGACGAACTTGCCTTCGACCAGCTCCTTCAGCTGCTCCGGCTCCATCGTGCGCAGGCCCAGTGTCTGCGCCGCCGCGGCCACCGCCTCGGGCCGTGCCGCGACCCGGACGTAGAACTCGGCGATCATGTCGACGCGCATCCTGTCGCGCGTGATCAGCGCCTTGTCGCGGCCGCGCGTCACCTCCAGCCGCAATGTGTTCATGTTGACCGGAATCACGTCGTGGACGATCGGCAGCACGAAGGCGCCGCCGTCGAGCACGACCTTCTGGCCGCCGAGTCCGGTGCGCACGAACGAGCGCTCCTTGGAGCTGCGCAGGTAGAGCCAGTGAAGCAGCCAGACCGCGATCGCGACGACGATCGCGACAACGAGCAGGCCGAGAAGAAAGCTGCCGAATTGGGCGCCGTTCATGTCTTGTCTCCTGAAATCCGGGTGAAGCGCCGCGTCGTCTCGGTGAGCGCGGTTTCGATCGGCAGTCGCTCCATCGAACTCGCGCCGTAGAAGCCGTGGCACGACGGGCAATGGCCGAGAATATATTCGGCGTCTTCGGGCGTGGCGATCGGGCCGCCATGGCAGAGCACGATCACGTCGGCGCGCACCGTCTTCGCCGCCGCGGCGCGGGCTTCGATGAGCGGCACGCATTCGGAAAGCTCGAGCGCGGTCTCGGCCCCGACCGCGCCGCCGGTCGTCAGACCGAAGTGGCAGACGACGATGTCGGCGCCGGCCTCGGTCATCGCCTTCGCCTGCGCCTCGTCGAAGACATAGGGCGTGGTCAGCAGATCGAGCGCATGGGCACGCGCGATCATGTCGACCTCCAGGCCATAACCCATGCCCGTCTCTTCGAGGTTGGCCCGAAAGGTTCCATCGATCAGCCCCACGGTCGGAAAGTTTTGCACGCCGGAAAAGCCGAGGCCGATCAGCCGCTGCAAAAACTCATCGGCGATCATGAACGGGTCGGTGCCGTTCACGCCGGCGATCACAGGCGTGTGCTTCACGACCGGCAGCACCTCGTACGCCATCTCGCAGACGATCTCGTTGGCATTGCCGTAGGCCAGCAGCCCGGCGAGCGAGCCGCACCCGGCCATCCGGTAGCGGCCCGAGTTGTAGATGACGATGAGGTCGATGCCGCCGGCCTCTTCGCACTTGGCCGACAAGCCCGTGCCGGCGCCGCCGCCGATGATCGGCCGGCCTTCGGCGATCTTGGCGCGGAAGCGTTGCAGCAGCTCGCTGCGAGCGATGCGCGGCATGGTCAGGCGC
>JAYSMB010000237.1:0-3456 GCA_043725065.1 Burkholderiales bacterium | reverse complement strand
GTCGGCAGCTCGATGATCGTGCTGCCGATGCCGTGGTCGTTGATGTACTTGCTGATGCCGTAGCCGAGGACGAAGTCGCTGCCTCGCCTGACGGACTCCTCGACGTCATCGAGCCGGAACTTGCTGCCCGCCAGAGAGACGTTCGCCGACGAGCCCATCAGCGGGGTGGCGGACTCCCACGACATGCGCGCCAGCTCGGTCCTTGTCGCGCGGACCGGTCTTCAGCACGTCGGCGAAGATGTCCCAGTTGCCGACGACGCCGTTGGGCTTGGTCGGCATCCTGTTCTTCAACTCGAAGATCCGCTCGACGCCGCGCGCCGTGGCGGCGAAGATCGCGTAGGACACGTCGAGCGGCAGCACCGCGACGCCGCCGCTCTTCATGTAGCGGAACGCGCGCGTGGCATCGGCCCGCACGACGTCCAGGGCCGGCACTCCGCCACGGTCGATCAGTTCCATCAGGTGTCTCCGGAGGGCGGCGCCACGGCGAGGGCGAAGCCGGGGTCGAACGAGGCGACTATATGTATGGACATTAATCGCAGGAATAGGTAATTGTCCGTATAAGTGAGCGCTAGGGTTCCTGGCCGAGCAGGCCGTCGAGCATCGCGGTCGACTCGGCGCGGTCGAGGGCGAGCACGCTCTCGCACACCGCGTGCGCGTGCCGCTCGGAAAAGTGCAGCGTCGCATTGGCGAGGAACTTGTCGCGCACGTCTTCATTGCGCAGCGGCCGCTCCGCGTGGCCGCGGTTGATCGCCTCGCGATGACGGACCTGCCGGCCGTCGTCGAGCGTGACGACGACCTCGCCCGTGTAGTGCTGCGGGAACGTCGATCCCGGGTCCGCGACGCAGTGGATGCGATCCATCAAGGCCACCACGTCGGCGTCCTCGAAGGCCGCCGGCAGCAGCTCGCGCAGGCCGAGGCGACCGCGCAGCAACCCGCTGGCGACGGCGTAGGGCACGCTGAACTTGGCCTCGTAGTCGCTATGCGGCCGACGCTTGGCCGCGATCGGCTCGCAGACGACCGGCATCGTGGCGGCCGGCATGAGCACCTCGACCGATTCGATCCGCCGCGTATCGATCCCGGTGCGTTGCAGGGCGATCGCCGCGTCCGCCGCGGCGTGGGAGAAATGGCACACCGCAAACGGCTTGACCGCGACGTTCATGAGCTCCCAGCGCGACGGGCTCGCGCCTTCAAGATCGTCGGCAGCGCCGACCGGATCGACGCTGCCGCGATCGCCGCCGAGGTAGAGATTGAATAGGCCGAAGCGGCCTTCGTACACGGCCAGCGGCGCCGGGATGTCGTGCGCCGCGAAGGTGGCGGCGGTAATACCCGCCTGCGCCGCCCAGCCGGGATGGACGCGCTTGGTCCAGGCGCCATCCTCGAGGAACTGCAGGCTGCCCGAGGCCATCGACAAGGCGATGCCCTGCGCGCGCGTGAGGCCGTCGCGATCGAGGCCGAGCAGCCGGCCGGCCGCGAGCGCGCTGGCGAATGCGCCGACGACCCCGGTCGGATGAAAGCCCTGACGGTGAAATCCTCCCGCGGCGATGCTCGCGATCCGCGTGCCCGCCTCCATGGCCGCGATGTACGACGCGAGCAGCGCGGCGCCGCTGGACCTACGGCGAGCCGCGACGGCGAGCAGCGTCGGCAGCACGCTGACCGTGAGATGGATGATGCCCGCCATGTGGGTATCGTCGTAATCCAGGCCGTGCATCAGGATGCCGTTGAGCAGCGCGGCGTCGCGCATCGGCAAACTGCCGGCAAACCCGATGACCGCGGCTTCCTGCGATGCGACGCCGGCAGGACCCGACAGGTCGCGCACGGCGGCGGCGAATCGACTTGCGAACAGCTCGCCCCGCGACGCCATGGCGCAGCCGATCGCGTCGAGCATGAGATGGCGCGCACGCGTGCTGATCTCGGCCGGCACCTGCTCCAGCCGCAGGTCGTGCGCGAAGGCGGCAAAGCGCCGGGCAAGCGTGGGGCTGGCGGCGGTTTCCGGTGGGACGTGAGTGTTCATGTGTCGGTGGCAACAATTGAGCGGACAAATTGTCAGGGTCCGGCGAGGACCTGTCAATCTTCGGCCATTTCCCCTGCCGACCCCTCGGTCATCTTCCCTGGTGGTCGTAATGTGAGACCGCAGTCGAGGTGAAGGCCTTAGTATGTCCGTACATAAACCCGAACGCCGCCGTCCTCAGCCGTGAATCCCACCTCGCCCGAGACCGTGCCGTGGGCCGACATCGTCTCCCCGGGAGACCGAATCGTCTGCTCGCACATGACGGCCGAGCCCGTGGCGTTGCTCGCCGCGCTCGCCGCATCGGCCGCGCACGCGGGGCACTTCGAGGTCTTTCTGGGCGTGCCGTTCTCGGACGCCGCGAGCGCATTCCCGCCGGCGACGACGTTCACGACGTTCGGTGCGATGGGAAGCGCCGGCGCGCTCGCGCGCGGCCACGCGACGCGCCTTTCGCCGGTGCACTACTCACAATGTGGCGACGCGTTCGCGAGCGGCGACGCTCGCGCGGACGTCGTGCTTGTCAGCCTCGCCCAGGACCGGCGCGGCGCGCTGCATCTCGGCGCCTCGCACGGCTACATCCTCGATGCGGCGCGGCGCGCCCGCGTCGTCGTCGCCGAGGTCAACCGTGGATTGGCTGCTGCTGCCCAAGACCGAGCACGCTGCCGACGTGCAGGCGATCGAGGCCTGGTGCGGCGCGCAGACCGGCGCGATCACCGCGCTCATCGAGACGCCTGTCGGCATCGAGAATGCCGCGTCGATCGCGCGCGCCGGCGGCAAGCTCGGCGCGCTGATGCTCGGCGGCGCCGACCTCTCGGCCGAGCTCGACGCGCGCTTCGACTGGGACGGCCTTCTCAGCGCCCGCGGCCGCCTCGTCAACGCCGCGAAGTCGGCCGGCTTGCAAGCGTGGGACGTGCCGAACGTCGACCTGGCGAGCGACGAGGGCTTGGCGCAGGAGACGCGGCGCGCGCTCGCGCTCGGCTTCGGCTGCAAGACCGCGATCCATCCGCAGCAAGTCAAGACCATCCACGCGGCGTTCACGCCGACGCCGGCCGAGATCGAGTGGGCGACGACGCTGCTCCAGGCGGTCCCGGACGGGGAGGGCAGCGGCGCCTTCCTGTTCCAGGGAAAGATGGTCGATGCGCCCCTCTTGAAGAAGGCGCGGCGCATCGCCGAGCTGGCGCGCGCCGCGCGCTGAGCCTGAGCGCTCCGCATCGCGCGGTTCCTCCGTTTCATCCACTTCCAGGAGACACCATGGTCCAGAACGCCAAGCGCGTCGGCGAGAACCGCACCCGCGAAACCTTCGGCCGCTACTACGAGGACTTCGCCATCGGCGAGATCTACGAGCACCGCCCGGGCCGCACGATCAGTGAGACCGACAACACCTGGTTCACACTGCTGACGATGAACACCCACCCGATGCACTTCGACGCCGAGTACGCGAAAGCGAGCGA
>JAYSMB010000236.1:0-2973 GCA_043725065.1 Burkholderiales bacterium | reverse complement strand
GGGGCCGCACGAAGACGGGGTCGCCCTTGTCGTTCAGCTCGTAGGGCCACATCGGGCGGCTGCAGACGCCATGCTTGTGCCAGCCCTTCAACGCCCCGCGACAGCTGGAGCCGTCGTAGTCGATCCCCGGCCACTCGTCGTAGCGCTTGGCAAGCTCGTAGAACATGCGCGGGCTGACCGGAAGAAACGGAACCTGGACCTTGTCCTCGACGTGCCGGGTCCAGAGCAGGTAGTTGGCGACGCCGGCCAGCCCGAATCCGGTGCACGCGCCTTCGCTGCCCTGGTCGAGGATGAGGCCCTGGCCGACGTAGTCGCCGATCAGGCGCTCGACGTCGGGTTCGAGCGGATACCTCGGCGGCAGCGATCGCAGCGGCGGTCGATACGGCAGATCACGAAAATCGAGGCGATCGGGCCGTGCGTCGAAAAGCCGGATCACGCTCTTCGCGTTCATTGGCCTGGGCGTCTTTGCGCTGCTCGCTGCCATATCCCCTCCCGTTCGCTGTGCGCGCAGGTGGCCGATATTGACGCACCGTCGTGCCAGGAGCACGAAGTCTAGGTGGCCGATGTCCGGCAGACAACAGGGGGGTCGTCCCGGCGCGGCTACACTGCGCGCGAATCCGGGAACGACGGACATTCGATGGGGAGACCGATGTGACTTCAGTGACCCGTCTCACCGCCGTGTACCCCGGCACCTTCGATCCGATGACGCTGGGCCACGAGGACCTGATGCGCCGGGCCAGCCGCCTGTTCGAGCGTCTGATCGTCGCCGTCGCCGCCGGCCATCACAAGCGGACGATGTTTTCGATCGCCGAGCGGCTGCAGATCGCAGTCGAGCTGTCGGCCAAGTATCCGAACGTCGAGGTGATGGCGTTTCGCGGCTTGTTGCGCGACTTCGTCGTCGAGCATGGCGGCAAGGTGGTCGTGCGCGGCCTGCGCGCGGTGAGCGACTTCGAGTACGAGTTCCAGATGGCCGGAATGAACCGGCAGCTGATGCCCGACGTCGAAACGGTCTTCCTCACGCCGAGCGACCAGTACCAGTTCGTCTCGGGCACCTTCGTGCGCGAGATTGCCACTTTGTCGGGTGATGTCTCCAAATTCGTGTCACCCTCGGTACTCGAACGCCTGAAGCAGCAGGTGAAACGGGGAAACACTACCGACTGAAAGGGCGACGTGTCGCTGCTCATCACCGACGAGTGCATCAATTGCGACGTGTGCGAGCCCGAGTGCCCGAACCAGGCGATCTCGATGGGCGAGACGATCTACGTGATCGATCCGAAGCGCTGCACCGAATGCGTCGGCCACTTCGATGAGCCGCAGTGCGTCCAGGTCTGTCCGGTAGCGTGCATCCCCAAGGATCCGGCGTACGTCGAATCGAGCGAGACGCTCTGGGCCAAGTACCGCCGTCTGCAAACCGAGGCGGCCTGATCCGGGGCCGGCTATTTCTTCGGCTTCGGGACGCTGGCGATGAAGTCTTCGCGTTCCTCGGACCGGGCCTTGCCGCGCTTCTTCTTCGACTTTGGTTTCGACGACGCTTTGGCCTCGGGCGCCGCGATCTTGGGTGCGCTGAGGCTTCCCGCCGTCGCAGGTTTGATCGCCGCTTCAGCCAGGCGACGGTCGCGCGCCATGTCCTCGGCCAAGCGCTTCTCGCTCGCGACCACACGCGCCGCTTCCGCACGCCGTGCCGCGGTAGTCGCCGAGTTGTCGATCTCGACAACCCGGCCCTGGACGCACGGCACGCGGGTGTATTCGTTGCCGCAGCGATAGACCGTAGGCTGGGCAGAGGCGCCACCGGCGCCGACGAGCAGCAGCGCGCCAAGCAGCAGACGCCGGCTCATGACGACGGGCCCTCCACCGGCATCGGGGCGACCGGCGGTGGCTTCGGGCGCGGCGGCCTCGCGTTGATCTTCATCGTCGCGCGCTCCATGTCCTCGGCGAGCAGCAGCTCGAGCCCGGAAAGCGCCTGTTCGATGCTTTTCTCGATCTCGACTCGTTGTTCCGATGGCGGCCTTTTCAGCACGTAGTCGGTCACCTCGGCCTTCACGCCGGGGTGGCCGATGCCGATGCGCAACCGCCAGTAGTCGGCGCTGCCGAGATGGGCGTGGATGTCCTTCAGGCCGTTGTGCCCGGCGTGCGAGCCGCCTTGCTTCAGCTTCACCTGGCCGGGCAGGAGGTCGAGTTCGTCGTGGGCGACCAGGATCTCGTGCGGCTCGATCTTGAAGAAGCGCGCCAGCGCCGCGACCGACTTGCCCGAGAGATTCATGTAGGTCGTGGGCTCGAGCAGCCACACCGGCTGGCCGCCGACATTGGCGCGCGCCGCCTTGCCGAAATAGCTGCGCTCGGGTACGAGCGGCGAACGCAGCCTGGCCGCGACCTCTTCGACGAACCAGAAGCCGGCGTTGTGCCGGGTTGCCGCGTATTCCGGCCCGGGGTTGCCGAGGCCTGCGATCAATCGAATCATGATGCGGCGATTATCGAACGCTCGCCCAAGAAAAAAGCCCCGCGCAAGCGGGGCTCGGACTCGTCCCTCGGAGGGACTACTTCTTGTTCTGCTTTTCGGTCTTCTTGGGCTTGACCTTCTCGGCAGGCGCAACCGCGACCACCGGAGCGACAGCCGCCGGTTCTTCTTCCTCGGCCGCCTGGATGTTGGTCGAGACGATCACCGGATTGGGTTTGCCGTGCGTCACGACCTTGATGCCGGCACCCAACTGAACGTCGCTCACGTGCAGCGACTGGCCCTTGGTCAGGTCGCCGAGATCGACGGTGATGAATTCCGGCAGCTGCGATGCCAGGCACTGGATGTTCAGCTCGTTGACCACGTGGTTGACGACGCAGCCGTCGGTCTTCACCGCGACCGAGTTCTCCTCGTTGACGTAATGCAGCGGCACCTTCTTCGTGACCTTGGTCGTGGCGTCGACACGCTGGAAGTCGATGTGCAGCACGATCGGCCTGAACGGGTGCATCTGGTAGTCGCGC
>JAYSMB010000235.1:0-4027 GCA_043725065.1 Burkholderiales bacterium | reverse complement strand
TCCTGCGTGACGCGCTTGCCGCCGATGTTCAGGCGCGCCATGTCGTCGGGCGTGTTGACGTTGAAGAACAGGAAGAAGGTGAAGAGATTGACCCCGATCAGGATCAAGACGCCGTAGCCGATGCGGCGGATGAAGTAGTTCAGCACGAAAGGGTCAGGCCGCTTCGGGGACGGGCAACGGCCGCGGCGCCACGGGCACGGCGGTGGCGCGCTGGCGGACCTGGTAGCCGCGTCGGGCGATCCAGACCAGCGCCAGAGCCAGGGCCAGCATCACGCCGATCGGCCACCAGGTCGGCTTGTTCCACTCCTTCTGCCTGGCGACACGCACCATCGGATCGACGCGGTAGTACTTCGCCCGGTCGTTCATGAGGATGCTCGGCTTGCCGTTGTAGACCCATTGCTGGAACGCCTGACCGCCCCACGGGAAGTAGCCGAACGACCAGACCGCGTCCCTTTGCAGGATGGTCACCATCTTGTCGATGACTTCCTGCTTCTTGGTCCCGTCATCGAGCGTCTTTAGTTGCTCGTAGAGCCGGTCGTAGTCGGCGTTCTCGTAGTTCGAGACGTTTTCACCGTTCGACTTGGACTTGGCGTTCGGTCCGTACAGCAGGAACAGGAAATTCTCGGCGTCCGGATAGTCGGCCAGCCAGCCGTACCAGTAGATCTGGTGCTTGCCCTTCAGCGTCTTGTCCTGGAACTGGTTGAAATCGGTGGCGCGGATCTCGAGCTGGATGCCGAGCTTGGCGAACTGGCGAACCATCCAGTCGTTCTCGGTCTTGATCTCCGGCGTGACCGAGCGATTGAAATCGTAGTTGAGCACCAGCGGCTGGCCGGTTACCGCGTCGCGGCCGTCCGGGTAGCCGGCCTCGGCAAGCAGCTTTTTCGCGTCGTCGATGGAACGGCGCACGACCTTGCCGTTCTCGACCTTGTGCGTCGCCGGGTCGTGGAAGTCGCCCTTGCCTTCACGCGAGCCGAACAGTCCCGGCGGCAACGGGCTGTGCGCGGTGACGCCGCCCTTGTTGAGGAAGATCCGCCCGTAGCCCTCTTCCCAGTCGACGGCGATCGAGATCGCCTGGCGGAGCTTGCGGTGCTTTTCCTGCTCGGCCGGTGTCTTGCCCTGCCCAACGACCGGGTCCAGCATGTTGAAGCCGAGATACCAGTTCGTGATATCGGTCGTGACCGGGAAGTTGTAGCCGCGCTCGTCGAAGCGGCGTTTCACCTCGTCGGAATTGTTGGCGTCGTTGCGGAAGTCGACGCCCCAGTCCGGCCGCTCGATCTCGGGCACGTCGAAGTAGCCCTGCTTGAATTTTTCCTTGCGCGGCACCTTCTCTTTTTCGATCGTCACGTAGAGCGTGTCGACGAAGGGCATGCGTTTGCCGCAATCGGCGAGCAGGCCGGCCTTCTCGTCTTCGGGCTCGCCCTCGCACGGATAGGGCTCGCCGCGGTAGTTCGGGTTGCGCTTCATCACATGGCGCCGGTCGCGGACGAACTCGGTCATCATGAACGGCCCGGTGCCGACCGGCCACTGGTTGAGCGACAAGCCGTTGTCGCTCATCCCGTCCTGCGCGTAAAAGGCGTCGGCCTCCCACGGGATCGGCGCGACGAAAGGCATCGCCATCCAGTAGCTCCACTGTGGGTACTTGCCCTTCAGGCGGACCCGCAGCAGGTGCGGATCGACGGCCTCGGCGCCTTCGAGCGGCCACTTCCGAAAGTCGAGGAAAGGCTTGTCGTGGATGTCGTCGGGAAGCCCCTTGAGCAGCTTCGCGTCTTCGACCTTGATCATCTCGCCGTAGGCCTTCAGACCGAGCACGTACTCGGCGAACACGGAATAGACGGGTGCCTCGATCCGTGTCGTGGCGTGGCGCTTCAGCGCATAGACGAAATCGTCGGCGACCAGTTCGCGCGTGCCCTGTTGCTCGAAGTCCCAGGGCGAGCGCTTGTCGCCGAGCTGCGCGCGCGTCAGGTGGTGATAGAGGTACCCGCCCTTCGCGTCTTTCGCGAACGCCGGATGTGGCGCGTACATGATGCCGTTCTTGATCGGGATGTCGTAGACGCTCTCGGCGATCAGCTCGGCTGCGGCATCGTCGGGAAGGCGCTGGCCGGCGTTGTCGAGGTAGTAGGGCTTGACGACTTCCGCCGCCGCTTTCGGCACCAGGGCGTACGGGCGCTTGAGGTAGTGGTAGCCGTACAGCGGCTCGTAGACCTGATAGGTGTATGCCGCTTCCGGATTGGTGTACGAGGCGGTCGGGTCGAGGTAACGGGGCGAGCGCTCGTCGAACGAATAGAACAGCGTGTTGGTCGCGGCCGCCCCGTCGGCATAAGGACTGTTGTTGCAAGCGGCCAGGCCGAGCGTAGCGGCAAGCAGGGCAAGGCCCCGTGCAACGCGGGCTTGAAAGCGCGGATTCATCGAGCCGTCATGCTACCAGCCGATGAACGCGTTCCTCCCGTCGACGAGGAGCTGGACGCGGGCGCCCACCGGCATCGTCACCTTGGTCGGCACGTGGCCGAACGGCAGGCCGATGAGGATCGGCGTTTTGGTCGCGGCGCGAATTCGCGCGATCGCCGAGGCGAGCGAATAGCCGCGGTCGTTCGGCGATTTCTTCCACGCCGTGAAGGCGCCGAGAACGATGGCACGCTGCGCGTCGAGCACGCCGGCCTGGTGCAACTGCAGCAGGTTGCGCTCGATCCGGTACGGATGCTCGTTGACGTCTTCGAGAAAGAGGATGCCGCCCTTGACGCGCGGAAAGTGCGGCGTGGCGAGCAGCGAATTGACGACGCATAGGTTGCCGCCCCAGAGCGTGCCGCCCACCTCGAGCCCGTTGAAGCCCGCATCGGTGCGAAAGCCGACCGCCTCCAGCTCTCCCGACATCGCCTCTACGAAGCAGGCCTCGGTGACGTCGTCGACACCGCCTTCGAGCTCGCTCTTGCCGAAGTCGTCGCAGGCGAGCGGCCCGGCCCAGGTGACGGCGCCACCGGCATGCGCCAGCAAGCCGAGTTGCAGCGAGGTCAGGTCGCTCATGCCGACCCAGCGCGTTCCGGACTCGACGCTTTTCGCGATCCGCTTCCAGTCGATTCGGTCGAGCAGTCGCGTCAGGCCGTAACCGCCGCGGGTGGCCAGCGCGACGCTCGGCCGCGCCGCGGCGACGCGGTGCAGGGCGGCGAGCCGGGTCTCGTCGTCGCCGGCGAAGCGCTGCGTCTTCAGCGCAGCCGCTTCGTCGATGGCAACCGCGAAGCCAAGGCGCGCGAGCCGAGTCGCCGCGCGGCGCAGCGACGCGACCGAACGCAGCACGCCTGACGGCGAAAAGAGCAGCAACCCTTGCGACGAAGTTGCTTCGCTCATCGGTCGGGCTCGGCGTCGATTTCCAGCGATTCTCCGGCGGGAATCGACGCCGGCGCTTGCTCGGCAGGCAACGGCGAGACCGGCGCGGCGCGGCGCTGCCGGTACTGTTCCCGTCGTTCGGCGAAGAACGATCGCAGCACTTCGGCCGAGGCCTCGGCCAGGACGCCGCCAACGACCTCGGTATGGTGGTTCAAGGCCGGGGTGCCGAACACATCGATCACCGACCCTGCCCCGCCGGCTTTCGGGTCTTTCGCGCCGTAGACGACACGCTTCACCCGCGCATGGAGCAGCGCCATCGCGCACATCGCACAAGGCTCGAGCGTCACGAAAACCTCGCACTCCGGCAGGCGGTAGTTGCCGAGCAGTTGCGCCGCGTGGCGCAGGGCGACGATTTCGGCGTGCGCGGTCGGATCGTGGTCGGTGATCGGCCGGTTGTAGCCGGTGGCCACCAGCTGCCGGCCGGACGGCGTATCACGCATGATCACCGCGCCGACCGGCACCTCGCCGACCAGCCAGGCGTTGTGCGCCTGGTCCAGCGCCAGCCGCATCCCGGCTTCGTCGTGTGGACCGGGCATCAGCGTTCGGCGCTGTCGTTTCGTTCCATGCCCCGCTGAAGCGCGCGCACGGTGTCGTCGCGCGCTTTGTCCTGCATGTTCTTCGCCTGCTCGGCAACGGTCGAGCCGCCGAC
>JAYSMB010000234.1:0-3723 GCA_043725065.1 Burkholderiales bacterium | reverse complement strand
CGGAAAGGTGACGCTTGGCAAGGTTTGGCGAGACGCCGTAGCAGAGCGCCGCGCCGAGGCAGGCAAGGACCGCCCAGGCTGTGCCGGCGCTGTGCAGGCCGGCCTTGTAAGCGGCGATCCAAACGACGCCGGCGAAGCCGATTACGAGCCCGAGTACGCGGGCCGCCGTCATCCGGTCGGCGAGCCAGAGCCAGGCGATGACGGCGGCGAACAGCGGCGACGCCGAGTTGAAGATGGCGAGCACGCCCGCGTCGATCGACAGCGCCGCGTAAGCGAAGGCAAGGAACGGCAGCGCCGAGTTCGTGAGGCCGACGACGGCGATCGGCCGCCAGTGACGGCGCAGCGCGCCGAGGTCGCCGCGCGCCGCGAGCAACGGCACGAGCAAGAGCGCGGCGCCGGCGACGCGCAGCGCCGCGACGGCGACCGGCCCGAACGCCGGCACGGCGATGCGCATGAACAGGAAGGAGCCGCCCCAGAGCGCGGCCAGTGCGATCAGCTCGAAGAGGTCGCGCGGCCTCAATGCATCTCCATCTGTGCCGGCCGGTCGCGCCGCACCGGCGCTCGCGCCGACTCGAGGCGAAGCAACGCCGTCTTGCGATCGAGGCCGCCCGCGTAGCCGGTGAGCGCGCCGCCGCTGCCGAGCACGCGATGGCAGGGCACGATGATCGAGACCGGGTTTCGGCCCACCGCGGCGCCGACCGCGCGGCTCGCCGAGGGTGTGCCGAGATTGCGCGCGATGTCGCCGTAGCTGCGGGTCGTGCCGCGCTCGATCCGCAGCAACTCGCTCCAGACGGCGCGCTGGAACGGCGTGCCGAGCAGGTCGAGCGGCACGTCGAAGCCGGCGTCGCTGCCTTCGAAGTACGCGCCGAGCTGGCGCGCCGCGCGCTTCAGCAAGGCATCGTCGTCGCGCTCGGGCGCGTCGATCGCGGCGGGATGGTGCTTCTGCGCTTCGAACCAGGCGCCGGCCAGGCCATCGGCGGTGCGGGCGAGCAGCAGGCTGCCGAGCGGCGAGACGAAGCGCATCTGCGCGGTGCAGCGAAGCGGGATGTGGCTGGTGGCGTAGCTCATGAAGTGACTCCAGGAGAAAGAGAATTCCAAAGGCGAAGCAGGGCGTAGGCGCGCCACGGCCGCCAGACCTCGGCGCGCGCTTCGGCTTCGCGAGTGGATGCGGTTGCGAACAGGCGCTGCATGGCTTTCAGTGCGGCGACATCGCCGGGTGGAAAAGCGTCGGGCCAACCGAGCGCACGCATCGCGATGTAGTGCGCCGTCCAGGCGCCGATGCCCGGCAATTCGCGCAAGCGCTCGACCAGCCGCTCGGGCGAACCGCCGAGAGCGATCAGCGGCGCCAGAGTCGGCCACTCGCGGGCCAGGCCAATGATCGCGCCGGCCCGGCCGCGGATGATGCCGAGCTCGGCGATGCGTTCGATCGGGGCCGCCGCCAGCGTCTCCGGCGCCGGGAAGATCCGATTCACGTCGGGCCATGGCGTCGCGACATCGACCCCGAACCGTTCGACGAGACGGCGGGCCAGCGTCCGCGCGCCCGCGACCGTGACCTGCTGGCCGAGAACGGCCCGCACCGCGAGCTCGAAGCCGTCGACGCTGCCGGGCAGGCGCAGGCCCGGCGCGCCCGGCAGGTCGTCCAAGGCGGCATCGATGGCGGCCGGTGAAGCATCCAGGTCGAGCCAGCGTCGAACCGCGGCGATGACGGCGCCGCTCGCCGGGCCGAGCGCCGGTGCGAACGAGAGTCGAACCCGCGATACGGCGGGAACGAAGCGCACTTCGAGCCAGCCCGCTGCGCCCGCTGCGTCGCCGGCGATCGCGCCCGGTCGAAGCGTGCGCCGGATCGCGAGCCCGTCGACGACCTCGATGCCGGGTATCGCCCGTTGTGCGATGAAGGCGAGCAAGGCGGCTTCGTCGTGCGGCGCCCGGTAACCGAGCAACACCGTGAACGGCGCATCGTCGTTCGCCGTCGGCGCTTCGGCGGGCGACGCGCGATCCGCTTTCGACGAGCGGCGCAGCCTCGTCGGATTCATGCGATAGCCGCCGGCGAACGCGGCGTTGAAGCGGCGCAGGCTCTTGAAGCCGCTCGACAACGCGACCTGTGCGATCGGCATCTTCGTGTCGGTGAGGAGTTGCTTGGCAAGCAGCAGCCGGCGCGTCTGCAGGTACTGCAAGGGCGTGACGCCGTGCGCCGAAAAGAAAATCCGGCGCAAGTGGCGATCGCTCACGCCGAGCCGACCTGCGAGTTCGGCCACACTTGCCGTGTCGCCGCTCGCGGCGCTTGCGTCGAGGGCCAGGGCGGCCTGCAAGGCGAGCGTGCGCGATGCATCCATCACCGTCCACGGCAAGCCCGGACCGGGCGCGATCTCGGGGCGGCACTTCAGGCAAGGCCGGAACGCTTCGGCTTCGGCCTGCGCCGGCGTCGTGAAGAAGCGGCAATTCCGTCGCGACGGCGTCCGCACCCGGCAGATCGGCCGGCAATAGATGCCCGTCGAGGTCACGCCCACGAACAATCTGCCGTCGAAGCGGGCATCGCGTGCGAGAAGCACCTGGTAGGCAGCATCGGCATCGATCGTCATGCGTCGATTATGGCCATCGGCTCCTTCATGACTCGCCGTTTCCGGACATGTCGAAACCGGTTGCCCGCGGGTCGACGATCGGCGCGCTTCAGGACGGCCGCCGGAGCGACGGCGCGGACCTGCGCACGCGCCGGGCGTCGACTCAGTTCGGCAGCAGCGCGAAATTCATGGCCGCGATGGCTTCGCCGAGCTTGGCCTTGGCCAGCGCACGGCACTGCGGGAGGGAGGCGGCGGCCTGGATCCCAAACGTGGTGGTGGTCTTGGACGGCCGAAACACCAGCGTCTTGCCACTGCGCGGCAGCATCATCGCGCGGGCGGTGACGATGCAGATCTTGGCATCGTCGAAGCCGCCCTCCACCTCGCTGGCGAAGCCCCATTTGCCCACGGGATAAAGCTTGAGCAGCCTGGCGGGCAAGTTGTCCTTCCACAGGGCCTGGGCGGTCGCCTTGTCCATCAGCATGCCGCTGGAATGATCGAGCGTCAGGTAGCTGGCGGGTGCGGCGAATGCCGTCGACGCGCAGGTCGTCAGCAGCGCGACAAGCAGGCGGGCAGTGGCCATGGGGTCCTTCGAAGGGTCGGGTATCCGGCGCTCGACATTGTAGAAAGGTTGCTGTCGATCACCAGGCGGGGGCGTCTTGGAGCTCACGACGCATCGAAGCGCCCGTGCTTGCCAGCCCCTGCGACAAAGCGCTGCGCCCCGCCTTCGGCCTCGCCCGAGGCCAGCGTCTTGCGGCCAAGCGCGAACTCCTGGGCGAGTGCGCCGCGCATCGCAAGGCCGTGCTGGCGACGCGCGCTGTGCCGGTCGTTCCTCATGCATTGCTGCGGGAACGAGGCGATGCGATTCGCGAGCGCGAGCGCCGCGGACAGCGCTTCGCCTTCGCCGACGACGCGGTTCGCCAAGCCCAGCAGCAGAGCCTCCTCGGCGCCCACGGCGCGGCCGGTGAGGATCAGGTCCATCGCCCGGCTCTCGCCGATGAGCCGGGGCAGGCGGACCGTGCCGCCATCGATGAGCGGCACGCCGAAACGGCGGCAGAAGACACCGAAGGTCGCCGTCCTGGCCGCGACACGCAGGTCGCACCAGAGCGCGAGCTCGAGGCCGCCGGCGACGGCGTAGCCCTCGACCGCGGCGATCACCGGCTTGGCC
>JAYSMB010000233.1:0-5792 GCA_043725065.1 Burkholderiales bacterium | reverse complement strand
GGGAGCCGACTCACGCGCGAACAGGTCGCGACGAAACCGCCGGTTGGCCGAGAAATCCTTGATCGTCTCGGCCATGCCGGGGTCAGCGCCGGCGAACATCGCCGCGATCTCGGGCGACGCCGACAGGGCGACAAAGTTGTCGCTGACGGTCGCCGAGCCGAAGTATTGGAGCTGCGCATCTACCATCGCGTGCACCACGTCGAGGTGGTAGAGCGCGTCCCAGTGCTCGTTGAGGTATTCGTGGGCAAGGTAGGTTCCGTTCCTCTCGCCCAGATGCTCGAGGTAAGGTCCGACCGATTCGTTGGCGCTGAAGTAGTTCGCGCCCCTTGCCGCGAGCTGGTTCACGAAATCGCGGGCGGCCACCGCGTTCTCGTCGTTGCGCCCACGCCGCCGAACCACGAGCTCGCGCAATAAGCGCTGCACCGGCGTGAAGGCGGCCCATCCGGGCATGCAGTTGTAGCTGACGTAGACCATGCCGCCCGGCTTCAACCGGTCGCGAATGAAGCGCACGATGTGACGCCGGTTTTCCTCGCTGACCCAGCTGTAGACGCCGTGCAGGACGATCAGGTCGAATGGCCCGGTTGCGGGGTCGCCGGTTCGCGCGGCGAGGCTGGCAAAGCTGTCCGCGCCGAAGTGGACGTTGCCAAGCCCGGCACGCTCGGCCAAGGTGCTGGCCTGGGCGATCTGCGCCGCATTGAAATCATAGGCATGGAAGCGGCCGAGCGGGTTGGCCGCCGCGAGCAGCAGCGGTCCGAGTCCCCGCCCGCAGCCGAGCTCGCAATAGGCGAACTCCCGGTCGTCCGCGACCGGTGGCCGAACGCCGAGCAGGACGGCGAGCAGGTGCAGATAGGCCGGCGCCAGCTCGCGATAGAAGCCCGCCGTGTAAGGAACATCGATGACGTAGCCGTCTTGCCAGGTGCCCATCGGTGATCCATCGGAAAGTGCGGTTCCGATGGTGCCATGGCTTCACCGAGCTATGGTCCAAAGCGCGCCCTGCGCTTGCTTGTTCGACTCGATCGATGTCGCCGGGACGCCGTGGTGCTCGATCGGCGATCAGGCGGTCTCGGGTCTTTCCAATGGCCCTTTTTGCGCCGGCTTGCCAGCCGGTTTGTTCGCCGTCCCCGGCCGGTTCGCCGGCTCCGGTTTCACCTGGCCGGCCTTGTCCTTCGTGCCCGGCGCGCCCTCGTCGCGCTTCGTATGCGGTTGATTGCTGGCCATTGCGGGGCTCCGTTCCTGCACGCGCGACATGCGCGGTTCGGCAGGGCAAAGGGCATGCCCTGGCTGCAGCGGGCCCCAAAGCTGAACGCCCACTGCAAAGTGGGCGTGTGCTGTTGGCCGAAGCCTTGTGTGCGTTGGTTGCGAGGGCAGGATTTGAACCTGCGACCTTTGGGTTATGAGCCCAACGAGCTACCAGACTGCTCCACCTCGCGACTGAGCCTCACAGTATACCTGAGCGAGGTTGCGAGTTGGCGTCAGAGGCCAGCGGATTGAAGGGTTTCCAGGAAGCGCGCGGTCTTCTGAAAGCCGACCAGGCGAGCCACCGCGACCTCGCGGCCGTTGCTATCGAAAAAGATGATTCCCGGCGGGCCGAACAGATGAAAGCGGCGCAGCAGCTCGCGGTCTTGCGCGTTGTTGGCGGTAACGTCGGCGCGCAGCAGCACGGCGCCAGCAAGTCGCCGTTGCACTGCCGGGTCGGCGAAGGTATAGCGCTCCATCTCCTTGCACGAGACGCACCAGTCGGCGTAGAAGTCCAGCATCACCGGGCGCCCTGGGGCGCGCAACGCGGCGTCGAGTTCGGCAACGCTATGCACCGCCGCGAACTGCGGCGCGCCGGCGGCCGCCGCGAGCTCGCTTTGCGAAGAAAAGCGCGCCAGCGGTTGAAGCGGATCGGTACCGCCCGCGGCGGCGCCGACGATCTGCAGCACACCGACGAGCGCGAGCAAGGCCGCGATCGCCTGTCGCCAGGCACGACGCGGCGGCCGTAGTGCATTCGCTTCCGCGGCGTTCGTGGTCGCAACTGCAGTTCGCCCGTTCGAGATGATCAGAGCCGCCGCCCCGAGAGCGAGCGCGCCCCAGAGCGCGAGGGCGAGCGAGCCCGGCAGCACGGGCTGAACCGTCCACAAGGCCACGCCCAGAAGAAGCAGGCCGAAGACCGCCTTGACCTCGACCATCCAGGCGCCGGTACGGGGCAGGATCGCACCGGCCGAAGCACCGACCAGCAGCAAGGGCACGCTCATGCCGGCGGCAAGCGAGAACAGCGCGGTGCCGCCGAGCCAGACATCGCGCGTCTGGCTCAGGTACAGCAGGGCGCCGGCAAGCGGTGCCGCGACGCACGGGCTGACGATGAGCGCGGAGACGCCGCCCATCGCGAAGACCCCGGCGGCGCGTCCGGCGGGCAAGCGATCGGCGGCCGAGGCAAAGCGACAGGTGAGCGACGACGGCAATTGCAGGTTGTAGACACCGAACATCGACAGTGCGAGCCCGACCAGCCCGATCGCAAAGGCGCCCAACACCCAGGGGTTCTGCAAGGCTGCGGCGAGCCCTTCGCCGGCCAGGCCGGCAGCGACGCCGAACAGCGTGTAGACGACCGCCATGCCGAACGAATACGACGCGGCAAGCGCGAAGCCTCGGCCGCGCGAGACGCCGGGAAGGCCGCCGCCCGTGCCACCGCCACCCGACGCCGGTACGCCGGCAAGCGCGGCGCCATACCCGCCCTGGCCGACGATGATCGACGTGACGATGGGCAGCATGGGCAACACGCACGGCGTGAGCGAGAGCAACAGGCCGGCGAGGAAGAACGCGCCGACGATCGGCCAGAACGCGCCGCCGTGCAGCACCGACTCGATCGCGCCCAGCTCGCCGCGAGGAACTGCCGCCGGCGCGGCGACGCTGGTGGCCCCACCACCCGTTGTCGAGAGACTCGTGCCAGCGCGTGGCGTGGAAATCTCGCTGGAGGCGACCGGGCGCACGATCCCGCTGCCACCGAACCCGGCCAGGCTCACGCTCGCCTCGCTTTGCATCGGCGGATAGCACAGGCCGGCGTCGGCGCAGCCCTGGCTGGTCGTGATCAGGCGAAAGTCGCCGGCGGCGCTCTGCACCGGAACGCTGATCCTGATCGCGTCGCGATAGGTCTCGACGTTCTTCTGGAAGGTCTGGTCGAACTTGATCTTGCCGGGCGGAATCAGCGCCTCGCCCAGCGTTGCGCCCTGGGCGGCGAAGCGAAACTGTTCGCGATAGAGGTAGTAGCCGGGCGCGATGTCGAAGGTGACCTCGACGGTCTTGGCGTCGAGTTGGCGGGCCGAGAACTGAAAGGCTTTTTCGGGCTCGAGAAAATCGTCGGCCGCGAGTACCGGCTGCCAAGCCGCGTGGCCGGCAAGAGCCAGCAGCAAGAGCGGCGAACGGCCCCATTGACGCCACGCCACCGGTGTGGCGAAGGGATTCGGGATCCGCGCGAGGACTGCGGCGAGTCGGGCCATGCGAGCGTGCATCAAATCTGGGTCGGAGTCGGGCGCAAACGCTTACAAGAAGCGCGCCTACTTGAAGAACCGACGCCGGGTCAACACCAGAGCCAGATAGTAGCCGCAAGCCGCGTACGCCGTCAGGATCAGGAGGGGCAGGATCGGATCGACGGGCCAGGTTCCGAGAACGAGTGGACGAACCAGGTCGACTGCCGCCTTCAGCGGCAGCACTTGAGCGACGCCCTGGAGCCAGGGCGGCATCTGGGCGATCGGGAAATAGACGCCGGACAGGAAGGTCATCGGCGTGATGACTAGGGTGAAGTAATAGGTGAAGAAGTCGTAGCCCTTGGCCTCCGCGTTGAAAACCAGCCCGATCGACGCGAAAGTTACACCGGCCAGGCCGAGCACCGGCAGGGCCAGCAGCATGGTCGGCGCGCGGCTGATACCGAGCAGGAAGATGACGACCAGGATCGCCGTGCACGAGAACAGTGCCTTCATCGCCGCCCAGAGCATCTCGGCGAAGACGATGTCGTCGAGCGCGATCGGCGCGTTGAGGATCGAGTCCCAGGTCTTTTGCACCGCCATCCGGGAGTAGGCCGAATAGAGCGCCTCGAAGGTCGCGGCCAGCGCCGCGCTCACGGCGACGCTGCCGGAGGCGAGGTACTGGATGTACGGCATGCCGTCGATCTGGCCGATCAGCGAGCCGACGCCATAGCCGAAGGCGATCAGCGTGATCAAGGGCTCGGCGATGTTGCCGAGGATGCTCGGACCGGCGAGCTTTTTCCAAACGAGGAGGTTGCGCATCACCACCGGCCAGAAGCTGGGCGTGAGGTGGGGAGGGCTGTAGAAGGAGATCAGCATTTCAGGCGTCGTCGCGGATTTGCCGGCCTGTCATCTTGAGGAACAGGTCCTCGAGGTTGGCTGGCCGATGCAAGTAGCGCACGCTGTGATTCTCGGCAAGCGCATCCAGCAAGGGCTTGGCGTTGCGCAGGTAGAAGAAGACGGTTTCGCCGCTGGTCTCGACGCGCTCTGCAAGCGCGAGGTGGGCGACGCCCGCCGCCCTGGCGCCCTCGCCGTAGACCTCGACGACGTCGGTTTCGAGATTGGCGGCGATCAGGCCGCGCGGCGTGCCTTCGGCGATCTTCTTGCCGTGATCGAGAACGAGCAACCGGTCGCAAAGGCGTTCGGCTTCGTCCATGAAGTGCGTCGTGAGCAGGATCGCCTTGCCCCGCTGGAGGAGGTTCTGCAAGCGCTCCCACATCAGGTGGCGCGCCTGCGGGTCGAGGCCGGTCGTCGGCTCGTCGAGGATGAGCAGGTCAGGGTCGTTGATGAGGGCGCGGCCGAGCGACAGGCGTCGCTTCATGCCGCCGGACAGCTCGCCCGGCTTCGCGTTGGCCTTCGACTGCAAGGCCGCGAATTCAAGCAGCTTGGGCACACGCTCGTCGATGACGGCGCGCGAAAGGCCGAAGTACGCGCCGTAAACGCGCAGGTTCTCCGCGCAGGTGAAATCAGGATCGAGGCTGTCGAACTGGGTGACGACGCCGATCCGCTTCTTCGCCTCGCGCACTCGCGCCGGCAAGGGCAGGCCAAAGGCCTCGATCTCGCCGGCGTCAGGGCCGGCGAGGCCCAGGCAGATCCGGATCGTCGTCGTCTTGCCGGCGCCGTTCGGGCCGATCACGCCCAGGCATTCGCCCGGCATGATCTCGAGCGACAGGTCGTCGACGACGGTCGCGTCGCCGAACTTCTTCGTCAGGTGGGCGATGCGCAGCAGCGGTGCCGGCACGACTCGCCCACCGACAAAAGGTCAGGCGTCGGCGGCGGCTTCGGACTCGATCGGCACGGGCCGATCGACGAGCTCGACAAAAGCCATCGGCGCGTTGTCGCCGATCCGAAAGCCCATCTTCAGGATCCGCGTGTAGCCGCCCGGGCGCGACTTGTAGCGCGGGCCGATCTCGGCGAACAGCTTGGTGACGACGGCGCGGTCGCGCAGGCGGTCGAACGCCAGACGCTTGTGCGCCAGCGTCGGCTCCTTGGCAAGCGTGATCAGCGGCTCGACAACGCGGCGCAATTCCTTGGCCTTGGGCAGCGTAGTCTTGATGGCCTCGTGCTGAAGCAGCGAGACGCACATGTTGCGCAACATCGCGAGCCTGTGCTCGGAAGTGCGGTTGAGTTTGCGGAGTCCGTGTCCGTGACGCATGGTGCCGTTCCTTTCCTGTTATGAACCGCCAGCCGTGTCAGGTACTGGCGGGTGCACCGGCCGGCCCGCAGGGCCGATCACCTTGAACGGCCTACAGGCCGCTTTTCCTTCTACCGTTTATCCAAACCTTGCGGAGG
>JAYSMB010000232.1:0-3527 GCA_043725065.1 Burkholderiales bacterium | reverse complement strand
ACTCGGCGTGACGACGACCACCGGTGACGGGGAAGGCGAGGTCGCCCGCACGCGTGACGTGAACGTTGTTCGCTCGGACGTCGAGGCGGCGTGTGCTCGGTTCATCGGCCCGATCCTTCAGATGCCGCCGATGCACTCGGCGCTCAAGCACGAAGGCAAGCCGCTCTACGACTACGCACGCGCCGGTATCGAGATCGAACGCGAGCCGCGAACGATCACGATCCACGCGATCGGCCTCGTCGAAGGCGAGGGCGATCGCTGGACGCTCGATGTCTCGTGCAGCAAGGGAACCTATATTCGCACCCTGGCCGAAGACATCGGTGAAGCGCTCGGCTGCGGCTCGCACCTGGCGGCGCTGCGTCGCACCGGCAGCGGCCGGCTGGGGATCGCCGCAGCGCTGAACATCGATCGCCTGGAAGGTCTTTCCCCCGCCGAGCTCGACTGCACGCTGCTGCCGGTCGACGCTCTCGTCGCCGACTGGCCGAGGGTCACGCTCACCGCCGAAGACGCCGGCCGCTTCCTTGCCGGCGTGCGCCGCCGGCTGACCCTCGCAGATGCACCGGCGGTACGAGTCTATGGCCCCGGCGGTGCCTTTCTCGGCACCGGCCATGTCGCCGGCGGCGAGCTGATCGCGACGCGTCTCCTCAGCCCCGCCGAAGTGGCCGCCGTATCCGGCGTGCCCACGGTGCCTGGCCCCCGAATCGAAGAATCCGAAAGCCTCCTGTCATGACCCGCCAGATCAGAAACATCGCCATCATCGCCCACGTCGACCATGGCAAGACGACGCTGGTCGACCAGCTCCTGCGCCAGAGCGGCACCTTCCGCGCCCACGAGAAAGTCACCGAACGGGTGATGGACTCGAACGACCTGGAGAAGGAACGCGGCATCACGATCCTGGCCAAGAACTGCGCGGTCGAGTGGAAGGGCACGCACATCAACATCGTCGACACGCCCGGCCACGCCGACTTCGGCGGCGAGGTCGAGCGCGTGCTGTCGATGGTCGACAGCGTGCTGCTGCTCATCGACGCGGTCGAAGGGCCGATGCCGCAGACGCGCTTCGTCACGCGCAAGGCGCTGGCGCCCGGGCTCAAGCCCATCGTCGTCGTCAACAAGGTCGACCGTCCGGGCGCGCGCGAAGACTACGCGGTCAACGCCACCTTCGACCTGTTCGACAAGCTCGGCGCGAGCGAAGCGCAGCTCGACTTCCCCGTCATCTACGCCTCGGGCCTGAACGGCTGGGCGACGTTGACCAAGGGCGCCATCGGTACCGATCTCGCGCCACTGTTCGACGCCATCCTCGAACACGTGCCCGCGCACGCGGGGTCGCCCGACGATCCTTTGCAGCTGCAAATCTGCTCGCTGGACTATTCGACCTATGTGGGCCGCATCGGCATCGGCCGGATCAACCAGGGCACTCTGAAGCCGATGCAGGACGTGGCGTTGTATTCCGGGCCGGACTCGATGCCGATCAAGGCGCGCGTCAACCAGGTGCTGAAGTTCGAAGGGCTTGAGCGTCAGCAGGCTACGGAAGCCGGGCCGGGCGACATCGTGCTGATCAACGGCATCGAGGGCATCGGCATCGGCGTGACCTTGACCGACCTCGAGCACCCCTTGCCGCTGCCGATGCTGCAGGTCGACGAGCCGACCCTGACGATGAATTTCTGCGTCAACAACTCGCCGCTGGCCGGCCGCGAAGGCAAGTTCGTGACCAGCCGGCAGATCCGCGACCGGCTCGACCGCGAGCTGCAATCGAACGTCGCGCTCAAGGTGCGCGATACCGACGAAGACGGTATCTTCGAAGTCTCGGGTCGCGGCGAATTGCACCTGACGATCCTGCTCGAGAACATGCGCCGCGAAGGTCACGAACTTGCCGTGTCGAAGCCGCGCGTCGTCTTTCACGACAAGAACGGCGAGCGGCTCGAGCCGATCGAGTTCGTCACCGCGGACGTCGAGGACCAGCACCAGGGAGCGGTGATGCAGGCGCTCGGCGAACGTCGCGCCGACCTGGTCAACATGGAGTCGGATGGAAGAGGGCGGGTGCGGCTCGACTACAAGATCCCGGCGCGGGGCCTGATCGGCTTCCAGAACGAATTCCTCAACCTGACCCGCGGCACCGGCCTGATCAGCAATATTTTCGACAGCTACGAGCCCTACAAGGGCGAGATCGAAGGGCGCAAAAACGGCGTTCTGATCAGCCAGGACGACGGCGAAGCGGTGACCTATTCGCTTGGCAAGCTCGACGACCGTGGCCGCATGTTCGTCAAAGCGGGCGACCCGCTCTACGAAGGCATGGTGATCGGCATCCACTCGCGCGACAACGACCTCGTGGTCAACGCGGTGCGCGGCAAGCAGCTCACCAACTTTCGCGTCTCCGGCAAGGAAGACGCGATCAAAATCACGCCGCCGATCCAGCTCACGCTCGAGTACGCGGTGGAATTCATCGCCGACGACGAGCTGGTCGAGATCACGCCCAAGTCGATCCGCATTAGGAAGCGCCACCTGAAGGAGCACGAGCGCAAGAAGGCAGCGCGCGACAACTGAAGCGGCTCAAGACCTCGACGCTCGGGTCCAGGTGCTCCAGGCAATGAGCACGAGCAACGCGACCTGCAGCGGCAGGCGCAGCACCAGCGCCCAGTAGGGAACCGGAAATGGCTCGGGCTGCCGCAGCATGTAGATGTGCGCCGGCGTGACGGCGATGGTCAGCACGAACAGGCCGATGCCGGCCCAGCGGCGCGTCGGGCGCCAGAGCAGGCCGGCGGCGCCGAGCAGCTCGAAAACGCCGCTCACCAGCACTGCGGCGCGCGGCCACGGGATGTAAGGCGGCACGATCCGCATTTCCATCTCGGTCGCGGCAAAGTGAGCGATGCCGCCGATGAAGAACCACAGGAAGAGGAAGGCGACGCCGACGAGCTTGCCGCGGCTCATGACATCGAGACAGCTATTTGCCGCCCTTGTCGGTGTATTCCTTCTGCTTGGCCGCGCGCAAGGTGGTCTTCTCCTTGATCAGGGGGTCCAGCTCGGTGATCTCCTTCTTCAGCGCCGCCAGAACTACCGGATCCGGATGGACCTTATCGAAGACCTTCAGTTCGTCGGCGGTGACGAGACTGGCGTTGAAGCTGTTGAGCGCGACCAGCGTCGCACGCCACTTCTTGACGTCCTTGCCGGAAGTGATGTCGACCGACCACGGAATGCTTACTTTCTTGCCAGCAACGCGCGCTTCGATCGACAGCGAGGTCAGATCCTTGACCACCGCGACCATCGAGACGGGCTTCTTCGTCTTGGTCATTTCGGCGACGATCTTGTCGGGCTCGATCGTGCCCGGCGGCTGATTGCTCAAGGACAGGTGATCACAGCGCCGTTGGTGAACATCGTCAACGGGCTCGATCGTGCCCGGCGGCTGATTGCTCAAGGACAGGCCGCGGCCAAATTTCTGAACGACTTGTCAGGCGATGTCCACCCGGCTGTCTTTCGGTACCTTTGCCAGGATCGCGGTCGCGATTTCGTACTCTCTGGTAGCCATTTGGATT
>JAYSMB010000231.1:0-8852 GCA_043725065.1 Burkholderiales bacterium | reverse complement strand
TCGAGCAGCAGGAAGCGCGAATCGTCGAGAGCGCTGATCAGCGCGTCGCCCACCCGGTCGAAGGAAAAGGAATCCCCGGGTGCGAGCACGATGTCGCGGCTGTCGTCGTCCTGGGTGATCCAGAGCGAGCCGCTGAGGCATTCGACGCGGTGCCCGAAGGGCCGTGTTTCATGAACGCGGCGGATCCTGCCCTTGCCGAGAGTGCGGGTGTCGAGGTTCAGATCGTTGTTAATCGTCCATCTCCTGTAGCATGAGCCACATGCATGCGGCGAAGCCTTCCGCCAAGGGTATCGGCGGCTGCCACAAAATGCAGTTTGCGCTTGCGAGCTGCGGGTCACAAACGGTATTCGGGAATGATCTGCATGCGTTCGACGCATGCAAAAGAGGCCACGGATGAGCCGCCGCGCCTACGACGTTCCACCGCTCGAGCTGCTCGTCGCCTTCGAGGCGGCGGCCCGCCACCTCAGCTTCACGCGCGCGGCCGACGAGATCGCGCTGACCCAGTCGGCGGTGAGTCGGCAGATCCAGGCACTCGAGGCGCGGCTCGGCGCCACGCTGTTCCGGCGCCTGCACCGCGCCCTGATGCTGACCGAGGAAGGCCGCGCCTTCCAGCGGGCGACCACCGAGGCGCTGGGCACGATCGACCGCGCCACCCGCTCGCTGAGGAGCGATGGCGAGGCGAGGGCGGTGGTTGTCAGCACGACGCCGGGCTTCGCCGGCCTGTGGCTGATTCCGCGACTGTCGTCGTTCGTCGCTTCGCATCCGGGGGTCGACGTCCGCATCTCGGCCGGCTATGCGCTCGCCAATCTCGAGCGCGATGGCGTCGACGTGGCGGTGCGCTACCGGCCGGCCGAGGCCCTTCCCGCGGCAGCCGTTCTCCTGTTCGGCGAGACCGTGTTTCCGGTCTGCAGCCCGCGCCTGCTGCGCGGTGCCGGCGCCGCGCTGAAAGTGCCCGTCGACCTGGCCGGCCAGACCTTGCTGCGCATGGAACCCGACGGCGGCAACCAGCTGCAGGACTGGGGGCTGTGGCTTCCGGCGATGCAGCTCGCCGACCTGAAGCCCGCCGGCGTGTCGCACTTTTCCTCGTACGACCAGCTCATCCAGGCGGCCGTCGCGGGGCAAGGGATCGCCCTCGGGCGCGAGCCCCTGATCGACCAGTTGCTGAAGTCGAAAAAGCTGGTCGCCCCGTTCGCCGAGGCGGTGGTGTCGCCGCGCGGCTACTGCATGCTGGTCGCGGCCGGCGCCGTGCGGCGTCCCGAGGTTGCCGCCTTCACGGCGTGGCTCGCGGCGCAAGCACACGGCCCGGGTTCAGCACGCCCGCGGGGTCGAGCGCGCTCTTGATGCCCTGCATCATCGCCAGCGCCACCGGGGACTTGCGCGCCGCGAGTTGCTCGCGCTTCAGGCTGCCGATGCCGTGCTCGGCCGAGATCGAGCCGCCGTGCGCGGTGACGGCGTCGTAGACGATGGCGTTCACCGCGGCTTCATGGCGCAGGAATCCGGCCGCGTCCTGGCCATCGGGGCACTGCACGTTGTAGTGCAGATTGCCATCGCCCAGGTGACCGAAGTCGACCAGGCGGATGCCCGGAAAAGCGCGCTCGAGCGCGGCGTCGGTCGAGGCGACGAATGCGCAGAGGGTCGAAGCCGGCAAGGCGATGTCGTGCTTGATGTTCGGCCCTTCGGCCGCCTGGGCCAACGGGATCGATTCTCGCAAGTGCCACATCGCGTTCGCCTGTTCCAGGCTCGAGGCGAGCGCGGTGTCGGCGATCAGGCCGTGTTCGAGTGCGGCGCCGAGAAGGGCTTCGAGCGCGGCGGCGCCGTGCGCTTCGCTCTCCGCATCCGATTGCTCGATCAGTACGGTCCATGGCGCCGCGGCAAGCGGCTGGCGCAGCTGCGCGAAATGCTTGCGCACCAGGCCGAGAGAGAACGCGTTCATCACTTCGAAGCCGGTCAGGCCCGGGCCGAGCGTCGCGTGCGCCATCGTCAGCAGCTCGACCGCGGCCTCGAGCGTCGACAGGCTCGCCATCGCCGTCAACATCGCTGCCGGCCGCGGATGCAGCTTCAGGGTCGCCGCGGTGATGATGCCGAGCGTTCCTTCGCTGCCGATCAACAGGTCGCGCAGGTCGTAGCCGGTGTTGTCCTTGCGCAAGGCCGACAGGCCGTGCCAGACCTCGCCCGCCGCCGTCACCACCTCGAGGCCGAGGCACTGTTCACGGGCGTTGCCGTAGCGCAAGACCTGGGTGCCGCCGGCGTTGGTGGCGAGATTGCCGCCGATCGTGCAACTGCCTTCGGCAGCAAGGCTGAGAGCGAACAGCAGGCCGTTGCGGGCGGCGGCCTCCTGCACGCGCTGGAGAACGCAGCCGGCTTCGACCGTCATGGACAGATTGGCAGCGTCGACGCCGCGGATCCGGTCGAGCCGGGCCAGGCTCAGCACCACCTGCGTTCCGCTCGCGTCAGGTCCCGAGCCTCCCACCAGGCCGGTGTTGCCGCCCTGCGCGACGATGCTCGTGCCGTGCCTGGCGCATAGCCGCACGACGGCGGCGACTTCATCGGTAGACGCGGGCCGCACGACAGCGAGCGCGCGACCCCGAAAGCGTTTGCGCCAGTCGACCTCCCAGTTCGACAGGTCGCCTTCGGTCAGCACGTTCGCCGTGCCGACGACTGCGCGTAGCTCTTCGACCAGGCGGCCCGGCGGGCTCATCGGTGCACCCTACGGCCTTCGGCCGGTCCCGCCGAGCGGGAATGAGCCCCTTCGGGTGGCCGGGCGGCGCTCATGACACGGCCGGCTTGGCGTTGCGCAAGCGCGCCCGGACATGGACGGCGCAGGCAATGAAGATCGCGATCGCCAGAGCGACTTCGAGCGTCGCCAGCGACGCGCCCGTCCCGCGCTCGCTGCTGGCGCGAACCGAACCCTCGGCGACGTAGAGCCAGACCAGCAGGCTCATCCAGCGGTAGGTGTAGAGCCGCATTCGGACCAGGCCGACCAGCGGCACGATCAGCGGCAGGGCCTTGACCGCCAGGGTGCCGCGGCCGGTCGGCGCCAGCCACAGTTCCCATGCCAGGCACAGGCCGATCAGTGCGAGCGTCGCCGCCACCGCCAGGGCCCGCGTCCACGCGATCGTGGCGGGCAATGCAGGGTGAGGCGTCATCGTCCTTATGATGCCAGCAATGACCCGCTCTCCTGACTCTTGAACGCCCCGACGACGGTGGCCGCTCGCGCGCTCCGGCGCTTGCAGGCTTGGCCATGGCTCGGCACCGTCCTCATCCTGGTGCGGCGCTTTCGCGAAGATCGCCTGGCCCTCACCGCCGGCAGCCTGACCTTCACCTCGGTCATCTCGCTGGTGCCGTTGGCGACGGTGATGCTGGCCCTGTTCAGCGCGTTTCCGATCTTCTCGACGCTTCAGGAAACGCTGCAGCACTACTTCGTCGCCAACCTCTTTCCCGACACGATCGCCAAGCCCGTTCTCGGCGCGATCGCGCAGTTTTCGACTCGTGCCAGCCGGCTCGGCATCGTCGGCCTGGTGGCGCTGCTGGTGAGTGCGATCGCCCTGATGCTGACGATCGACCGCGCCCTCAACGCGATCTGGCGCGTCAGAAAGCCTCGTTCGATAGCGCAACGTGTGCTCGTCTACTGGTCGGCGGTGACGCTCGGCCCGCTGCTCCTCGGCGTCAGCCTCACCGCCACGTCGTACGCCGTTTCGGTGGCGCGCGGCTACGGCGGCATGGTGCCGCGGGGCTTCGGCATCCTGATCTCGGTGCTCGAGTTCGTGCTCATCGCACTCGGTGTCGCGGCGCTGTACCACTATGTACCCAACACCCACGTGCGCTGGCGACACGCGCTGATCGGCGGCCTGTTCGTGGCGATCGGCATCGCCGGCGCAAAGCGTCTGCTCGCGCTCTACTTCGGCACCGTCCCCACCTACAACATGATCTACGGCGCGTTCGCGACCGTACCGATCTTCCTGATCTGGATCTACCTGAGCTGGGTGATCGTCCTGCTCGGCGCCGTGGTCGCGGCGTACGCGCCGGTCGCAGGAACCCGGGTGGCACGCTGGCCGGCGGGGCCGGGCTCGCGTTTTCATCTCGGGCTGGCCATCGTTCGCGCCCTTCGCCATGCAAAGGAAGAGGGCGCAGCCGGCCTCACGGGAAGCGAGTTGTCGAAGACGCTGGGCACCGATCCGTTGCAGATCGATCCGCTTCTCGACACGCTGACAGGCATCGACTGGGTCGGCCGGCTCGACGAATCCGGCGAGGCTCGCTACGTGCTGCTTGCCGATCCGGCGAAAGCGCCTGCCGAGCCCGCGCTGGCGGCGCTGTTGCTCGAACCCGCGCCCGACCTCGGCCCGTTCTGGAAGGAAGCGCGCTTCGACAAGCTCAAGCTGAGCGACCTGCTGCGCGACTGAGCCGGCAGCTTGGGCGGAACACCGCTTATAGACGCCCCGCGCAGCGGGGCGCGCCGCAGCGGCAGGCGAGCCGGCCTTCATGGTGCGACTCGCCGTAGTTCACGGTCAGTTCCTCGCCCGGCACGACGTCGCGCATGGCATAGAACTCGACCCGGCCTTGCCGGATCCGAAGCACCGCGTTCGGCGCGCACGAGTGGTTCGTAAAGCGCAAGGGATCGACCGAGCGCGAGGCGTCGATGGCGCGGCGTTCGCTGACCTCGACGATCATGATTCGGGCGAGTCCGCGCGCGCGCTGGCGCGCTTCGCGCACGCTGATCGCCTCGCCGCGGATTTCGCCGATCTTGCGGCGCGCGGGAATCGCCTCGGCCGCAAACGCGCCCTGGCCATCGATCGCGCTCGGCTTGACGTCGACGCGAAACTTCTGCGGGTCGGCAGGTGGACGGCATGCGGATGTCGCGGACATGGGAACTGATTGTCGGCGAGTGCGCGACCGGTATGCCGCAATGCTTGTCGCCGAGGGGACGCCGGCCCCTCGAACGCGGTCGCATGATGGCCTTCGACTACATGACGGGGGCTCGATCACATGGCAAAAGCAAACGCCGGCCGCGAAGCGCTCGTCGCTCTCAACGCGAGCGCCGCCTTCAACCGCTGGGCCGGCTTCGAGCTCGGCGCGGTCGCACCGGGAGCGGTCGAGTTGCGCCTGCCGTGGCGCGAGGATCTCGGCCAGTACGCCGGCTTCCTTCATGCGGCGATGATCGGCGCGATGATCGACACGGCCTGCGGCTTTGCCGCTTACACCCAGGTCGGCAACGTGCTCGCTTCGCATTTCTCGGTCAACTGCCTGGCCCCGGCCACGGGCGAGGTCTTCATCGCCCGCGCGCGCATCGTCAAGGCCGGCCGCAAGCAGGTGTTCGCGGCCGCCGAGCTGTTCGCGAGCCAGGGCGGCGTCGAGCGGCTCGTCGCGACCGGTGAAGCGATCCTGGTTCCGGTCGAGAGTTCGAAGTGACGATGACCCATCCTCTCGACGAGGCGACTGCCCTCGACGGCGCGCCGGACGATGTGCTGCGCACCGGCCACACCAGTGATGCCTACTGGACCTTCATCAGCCCGTTTGGCGGCGCCTCGGCCGCCACCGCATTGCGGGCGGTTCTCGAACGCCCGGAACGCAGCGGCGATCCAATCGCCCTGACCGTCAACTTCTGCGCGCCGATCGAACGCGGCGAATTCTCGGTCGCAACTCGCCTGGTTCGCGCCAATCGCTCGAGCCAGCACTGGTCGGTCGAGTTCACGCAGCAAGGCAGCGACGAGGCGGTGCTCACCGCGAGCATCGTCACCGCCGTGCGGCGTGAGACCTGGAGCCACCAGACCGCGACGCCGCCACCGTCCTTGCCGGCGTGGGACGAGGTGGAGGCGTTTGCGAACAAGGTCGCGCTCTCGTGGGTGGCGCAATACGAGTTCCGCTTCGCCGAAGGATTGAACGAGCCGAGCGAAACGGCCTTCGATCCGCCGCGCAGTGCGCGCTCCGTGCTCTGGATCAGGGACGCCCAGCCGCGTTCACTCGACTTCGTCTCGCTCGCGGCGCTGAGCGATGCCTTCTTCGGCCGCATCTTCCAGGTGATCGGGCGCATCCCGCCGTTCGGGACGGTCTCCATGACGACTTACTTTCACGCCGGCGCCGCCGAGCTTGCCGCTCACGGCAGCGCGCCGCTCGCCGCGGTGGCAGACGCGCGGGTGTTCCATCGCAATTTCAGCGACCAGACGGTGGAGCTGTACGGCGCGGGCGGACAATTGCTCGCGACCGCGACGCAGGTGGCGTACTTTCGAGCTTGACCTCGCAGAAGGACTGCGAACATGACGCAACTCCCGAAGCCGCTTCCCGCCAACGTCTTGAGCGCGATGCAGCGCGGCAACGCCATCGAGGCGATCCAACTGCTGCGTGCATCGACCGGGCTGGGTTGGAAGGAGGCCAGGGATGTGGTCAACCTGGGCCTTCGGAGCCGGCCCGCTCAGGCAACGAAAGCCGCCACTCCGGACTCGCTCCCGATGGCCGTGGCCGCGGCCCTGCGAACCGAAGACCCGGCCAAACCGCTTCGGTTGCTGCGCGAGAAGACGGGCCTCGGGCTGAAGCTGGCGAAGGATGGCGCCGAGCCGGTCGGCAGCAAGGCTCCGGCCGGGACGAGCGGGCTGGCGCCCGGCGAGGTGCCGAGATCGAACCACTCGCGCTGGCTCACTGCGGTGCTTGTAGCAGCTGCGTTCCTCGCCTATCGCATCTTCGGCCGTTGGGGATGAAGGGCAAGCCCAAGCGTTCATGCGAATGGTCACCGGCTCCAGGCCTGTCTACCCTCCAGTCCCGCTCGAGACGGAGCGAGCGTTGCACGACCCACGGAGGAAACAACATGCCGCGTATCCGGCCCGCCAAGTTCGTTCACGTCGTCTACCGGACCCGCCGCTTCGAGCAGATGATGAAGTGGTACGAGACGGTCTTCGACGCCAGGGTCCAGCACAAGGATCCGCTGCTCGCCTTCCTGACCTATAACGATGAGCACCACCGGTTCGCGTTCGCCAACATGGCCATTCTCGAGCCCGAGGGGACCGAGACCGATCGGCGCGGCACGATCGGCGTCGATCACGTCGCGTACACGTACGCGTCACTGGGCGATCTGTTCGAGAACTACGTGCAATTGCGGGAGAAGGGGATCGCGCCCTATTGGTGTATCCATCACGGCATCACGGTGTCGATGTACTACGGCGACCCGGATGGCGATCAGATGGAGTTCCAGGTCGACTGCTACGGGTCGAACGAGGAGGCCAATGCGTTCATGCACGGCCCGCATTTCAGCGCCAATCCGATCGGCGTGGAGTTCGATCCGCAAGACTGGCTGCTTCGCCTTCGTGCCGGTGAGCCGGCAGCCGAACTTCTGGTTCGCAAGGTTCACCAGCCGGTGTCGCCAGTGCGGGGCGCGGCGCCGAGTTGATCTCGCGCGAGCGCCGTCGGCTCAGAACAAGCCGTCGATCTCTCCGTCCGGATTGACGAGGATGCCGTGCGCCGCGGGCACCTTGGGCAGCCCCGGCATGGTGATGATGTCGCCGCAGATGGCGACGATGAATCCGGCGCCCGCCGCCAGCCGGACTTCGCGCACCGGCAACACGTGGCCCGATGGTGCGCCGAGCAGCTTGGGGTCGGCTGAAAACGAAACCTGTGTCTTGGCCATGCAGATCGGCAGCTTTCCGTAGCCATCGACGGCAAAGCCTTCGAGGTCGGCGGCGGCCTTGTGCGTGAAGGCGACGCCGGCCGCGCCGTAGATGCGCGTGGCGATGGTGCGGATCTTCTCGTCGAGCGCCAACTCGCTGGCGTAGAGCGGCACGAACTTCGCTTCGCCCGACTCGCAGCGCGCGACTACGCGGCGCGCAAGCTGCTCGGCGCCGGCCGCACCGTCGGCCCAGTGCCGACACTGCACGGCCTCGACTTCGAACTCGGCTTCGCAGATGTCGGCGATCAATCGGTGCTCGGCGTCGGTGTCGGACGTGAAGTGATTGATCGCCACGATCACCGGCACGCCGAACGAGCGAATGTTGCGCACATGCCGCCCGAGATTGACCAACCCGCTCCGCAGCGCAGCGAGATTCTCGGTGCCGAGATCCTTGACCGGCACGCCGCCGTTGTACTTGAGCGCGCGCACGGTCGCGACGATCACCGCGCAGGCCGGCGAGAGATTCGCCTCGCGGCACTTGATGTCGAAGAACTTCTCGGCGCCGAGGTCGGCGCCGAAGCCGGCTTCGGTGACGCAGTAGTCGCCGAGCTTCAAGGCCGTGCGCGTCGCGATCACCGAGTTGCAACCGTGCGCGATGTTGGCGAACGGCCCGCCGTGGATCAGCGCGGGCGAGCCTTCGATGGTCTGCACGAGGTTGGGCTTGATCGCGTCCTTGAGCAAGGCCGTCATCGCGCCCGCGGCCTTCAGGTCGCCAGCGGTCACCGGCTTCCACTCGCGCGTGTAGGCGACGACGATGCGCGCCAGCCGCGCTTCGAGGTCGGCCAGATCGTCGGCGAGGCACAGGCAGGCCATTACTTCCGAGGCGACGGTGATGTCGAAGCCGCTCTCGCGCGCGAAGCCGTTCGCGCCCGGGCCCGACGCACCGCCCAGGCCGACCGTGACGGCACGCAGCGCGCGGTCGTTCATGTCGACGACGCGCCGCCAGGCGATACGCCGGGTGTCGATGGCGAGCGCGTTGCCCCAGTAGACGTGGTTGTCGACCAGCGCCTCGAGCAGGTTGTGCGCCGAAGTGATGGCGTGGAAGTCGCCGGTGAAATGCAGGTTGATCCGCTCCATCGGCATCACCTGAGCCCGACCGCCTCCGGTCGCGCCGCCCTTGGCGCCGAACACGGGCCCGAGCGACGGCTCGCGCAGCGCGATCACCGCCTTCTTGCCGATCCGGTTGAGCGCGTCGCCGAGG
>JAYSMB010000230.1:0-1973 GCA_043725065.1 Burkholderiales bacterium | reverse complement strand
ACGTCCTTGCCGCCGACGCGCAGGAAGTCGTTGTTGGCGACGCCGTGCGTCTGGTAGTACATGCCGGCGTAGCCGCGCTCCTTGAGCGTGCGCTGCGGCAGCACCGCCGGGGTTCCCGAGGCGGCGATCAGGATCGCGTCGGGCTTGGCGGCGATGAGCTTGAGGACCTGGCCGGTAACGGAAGTGTCGGTGCGCGAATAGCGCTCGTTGGCGACGATGGTCAGGCCCTTGACCGGCGCGATCTTCGCGAACTCGCCGTACCAGCCTTCGCCGTAGGCATCGTTGAAGCCGATGAAGCCGACCGTCTTGATGCCCGACTGCTGCATGTGGGCGGCGACCGCGAGCGACATCATGATGTCGTTCTGCGGCGTTTTGAAGACCCAGCGTCGCTTGGCGTCCATCGGCTCGACGATGCGGGCCGAGGCGGCCATCGAGATCATCTGCGTCTGCGACTCGGCGGCCACGTCGATCATCGCCAGCGAGTTCGGCGTCGTGGTCGAACCGAGCAGCACGTCGACCTTGTTCTCGGTGATCAGCTTCCTGGCGTTGGCGACCGCCGTCGTCGTGTCGGATGCGTCGTCGAGGACGATGTAGTTGACCTTCTGCCCGGCGATCGTCTGCGGCATCAGGGCGATCGTGTTCTTCTCCGGGATGCCGAGCGATGCGGCCGGCCCGGTGGCCGAGACGGTGACGCCGACGTTGATGTCGGCGTTCACGAACGTGGCCGCGGCGGCGAGGCCGAGCGCGATCGCGAATTTGGCGGGGTAGTGCATGCGGTGTCTCCGTTGATGGAATGGGAAAGCGCGATCGGTGGCGAGCCCGGCGCACGAACCGCATCGAGGCCGCCGAAGAAAAGCTCGGCGACCACGGGCGCCATGTCGGCGTGGCTGAACTCGCCGCGCGGCCGCAGCCAGGTGAACATCCAGTTCATCATGCCGAACAGCAGCATGGTGAGAGGCTTGTCGAGATTGTGGTCGCGCAGCGCCGGCCTGGCCTCGGCGATCGCGTCGGCGAACGCGGCGACGACCTTGCGCTCGCCATCGAGAACGCGGCGCCGGTCGGCCGGCTGAAGGAACTTCACGTCTTCGGTCAGTACGCGGTGCTCGGCCTGCGAGTTGGCGTAGACGGCGAGAAAGGCGGAGATGAGGCGGCGCACGCGCGCTTCGGGCGTGTGCGTCTCGGCGCCGACTTCATCGACCAGCGCTTCAAGCCGGGCGATGTGCGCCGCGGCGATCTCGACCAGCAGTTGCCGCTTGTCCTGCACGTAGTGATAGAGCGAGGGCTTCGAGACGCCGCAGGCCTCCGCGACCTCGTTCATCGACGTGGCGGTGTAGCCGCGCTTGGCGAACAGCTTCGCGGCGCGGGCGAGGATCTGCTCGCGCTGGTCGTCGTAGCCTCGGGCGCGTCCGCGTGGCATCAGCGCTCGCCGGGCCGCCCCAAGGGCGCTGAGCGCCCCCTCGGGGGGCAACGAACGAAGTGAGTGTGGGGGCACATCGACTTACCGCTCGTCGAAGGAAAGCACGACCCGCTCGGTGAGCGGATGCGACTGGCAGGTCAGCACGAAGCCCGCCGCGACCTCGTGCTTCTCGAGCGCGAAGTTGCGGGCCATGCGCACTTCACCTTCCAGCAGCTTGGCGCGGCAGGTGCAGCACACGCCCGACTTGCACGAGAACGGCACCTCGAGTCCGGCGGCGGCGGCGGCGGCGAGGATGTTGCCCTGGCAATCGTGGAAGTCGATCACCGTGCTGACACCGTCGCGAATGATGGTGACCTGCGCATCGGCGGCGTCGCCCTCGCGCACTTCGTTCAGCGCCTGGCGTGCCTCGCTGCCGGCGTCGGGGATGCCGAAGCGCTCGATGTGGATCTTCTCCGGCGCGACGCCGGCCGCGAGCAGGGCCGCTTCGGCTTCGTCGTTGACGCCGTGCGGCCCACAGATGAATGCATGGTCGAGTCGCTTCGGGTCGACCAGCGTG
>JAYSMB010000229.1:0-8573 GCA_043725065.1 Burkholderiales bacterium | reverse complement strand
CTCGGCGTCCGAAAAACTGATCTGGCTCATCGTGCTCGCTCCTTGCACGGATCAACGATCTCGACGCACGATCGGTGGACTTGTTCAGACTGTCCCTAGAGCTTCTCGGTCTCGCTGGTCTTCGGCTGCCACTTCATCAGCCGCGTCTCGAGCCTGCCGACGACCGCATCGAGCATCAGCGCGAACACCGTCAGCACCAGGATGCCGGCCATCACGGTGTTGATGTCGAACGAGCCCTCGGCCTGCAGGATCAGGTAGCCGACACCACGCGACGAGCCGAGGTATTCGCCGACCACCGCGCCGACGAAGGCCAGGCCTACCGACGTGTGCAACGAGCTGAAGACCCAGCTCATCGCGCTCGGCCAATAGACATGGCGCAGCAGGTCGCGCCGTGACGCGCCGAGCATGCGCGCGTTGGCCAGCACCACCGGACTCACTTCCTTGACGCCTTGATAGACGTTGAAGAAGACGATGAAGAACACCAGCGTGACCCCGAGCGCCACCTTGCTCGCCACGCCCAGCCCGAACCAGACCGCGAAGATAGGCGCGAGGATGACGCGCGGCATGCTGTTGAGCGCCTTGATGTAAGGGTCGGCGATCGCGCCGGCGATCGGGCTGAGCGCCAGCCAGAGGCCGAAGCCGAGGCCCAGCGCGGTGCCGATCACGAATGCCAGCACGGTCTCGACCAGCGTGACCCACAAGTGCTCGTAGATGTCGGCATGGCCGAAGAACCACTGCCGGATCCGGTCGAAGATCTTCAGCGGCTCGCCGAAGAAGAACGCCGCCTGGCGGTCGTTCTCGAACATGAAGTTGGGCAGCAGGCCGGGCGTCGTCAGCAGATGCCAGAGCACGAAGATGACGACGAGCAGGCCGAGCTGCCAGACGCGAAGGTATTTCATGGGGCCCCCATGCTTGCGGCTGACGCCGCTGCGCCGCCCCCCGAAGGGGCGTTCGCGCCTTGGGGCGGCCCGGCGGCGCTCAGCTTCATGCCGCGAGTTGCTGCCGATAGCCGGCCAGCACTTCTTCGCGCAGCACGTCCCAGATCGCCTTGTGCAATTCGACGAAGCGCGCCGTCGCGTGCACTTCGGCCACGTCGCGCGGGCGCGGCAGATCGATCGCGAACTCGCCGATCGGATGCGAGCCCGGCCCGGCCGAAAGACACACGACGCGATCGCTCATGGCGATCGCCTCGTCGAGATCGTGGGTGATGAACAGCACCGCCTTCTTCTTCTCGGCCCAGAGCGCGAGCAGCTCGTTTTCCATGAGCTGGCGGGTCTGCACGTCGAGCGCCGAAAACGGTTCGTCCATGAGGATGATGTCGGGGTCGAGCACCAGCGTCTGGGCCAGGCTGACGCGCTTTCTCATGCCGCCCGAAAGCTGGTGCGGATAGCGGTCGCCGAAGCCGCCGAGGCCGACTCGCTTTAGCCACTCGAGCGCTTGCGCGGGCGCGTCGCGTGCGCCGTGAAACTCGAGCCCCGCGGCGACGTTGCCGAGCGCTGTGCGCCACGGCATCAGGCTGTCGGCCTGGAACATATAGCCGGCACGGCGGTTCAGGCCGACCAATTTTTCGCCGAACACTTCGATCGTTCCCGTGCTGGGGCCGAGCAGCCCGGCCGCGACGTTGAGCAAGGTGCTCTTGCCGCAACCGGTCGGCCCGACCACCGAGACGAACTCGCCGGCGCCGACCGACAGCGTCACGTCGCGTACCGCGGTGTAGCGCTGGCTGGGGTCGTCTCGAGCGACGAAAGTGCAGGCGATGTCGCGCAGCGCCAGCGCCGGGTTCTCGGCCACGCTCACGGGCTCGTTCCGAGCGGCTGCGACATGGCTCGCTCCTCCGCCGCACTCAACCCTTCGGGTACTTCGCGTTGGCGCGCTTCACATAATCGTTGGTCCAGATCGCCGCGAGATCGATCTTCGCCGCCGCGATCTCGGGATCGATGCTGGCCAGTGCGCGCCGCGCCGTCTCGGGGCCGGCTTCGGGGATCATGCCGTCGACCGAGAGCGCGCCCTTGGCGGCGAGAAACGCGTCGACATAGACCGCGCGGTCGCCGAGCAGATAGTTCTCGGGCACGGCCTTGATGATGTCGCTGGCACCGGCGTTCTGGATCCACTTGTCGGCGCGGACGATCGCGTTGGCCAGCGCCTGCGCGGTGGCCGGGTACTTGTCGAGAAAGCTCTGCTGCGTGTAGAGACAGCCCGAGGGCATCGGCCCGCCGAAGATCTTGTCGGCCTCGGCGACGATGCGCGTGTCGGAAAGGATCTTGAGGTCGCCCGAGCGGATGAGCAGCGTGATGACCGGGTCGAGGTTCGAGATCGCGTCGATCTGCCCGGCGCGCATCGCCGCGACCGCGCCGCTGCCGGCACCGACGCCGATGATCGACACATCGCCCGGCTTCAGCCCGGCTTTGCCGAGCACGAAATTGGCGAGCACATTGGTCGACGAACCCGGCGCCGTGACGCCAAGCTTCTTGCCCTTGAGTTCGGTCACCGACTTGAAGTTGGGCATCGTCTTCGGGTTGATGCCGAGCACGATCTGCGGCGCCCGACCCTGCAGCGCGAACGCGCGCAGTCGCTGGCCTTTGACCTGCATGTTGATGGTGTGCTCGAAGGCGCCGGAGACGATGTCGGCGCTGCCGCCGACCAGTGCCTGCAGAGCGCGCGAGCCACCGGCGAAGTCGGCGACCGTGACCTCGAGCCCCTCGGCCTTGAAGTAGCCCTGGGTCTCGGCGATGGTGAGCGGCAGGTAGTAGAGAAGGTTCTTGCCTCCGACCGCGACCGTGAGCCTGGGCTTCTCGACAGCCTGGCTCCAGGTCGGGGTGGGCAGGGCCAGCGCGGCGGCGCTGGCGGAAAGGAGCGTGCGGCGGCGCATCGGCTGTCTCCGGGGTGATCAGGGGCAGACTGTAGCGAATGCGCGCCCCGGCGCGAACCCAGATCAACCCGCCGGGCAGCAACTCGTCGCCATCGATCGCGATCGATGCGGCGCCGCGCTACGCCCTGACCGCGGCGGTCCTAAGTCTTGAAGGGCACTCGTAGAATGCCATTGAATGAGTTTGCGCCGAACCCTCCTGCTTTTCGTATCGTTCCTGGTCGGGTTGACGGCGCCGTTCGCATCGGCAGCGCCGCCGCACCTTGCCACGAGACCGGCGTCGGCAGCGTCCGGGCTCGCTGCCGCCGATGCGGCACCTTCCGCCGCCGCGGCGCCGGTCTCGCTCTCGGCAAGAAAGATCTACGAGCAGGCGCGCTCGCAGCTCTTGCAGATCCGCACCGTGCTCAAGGGCCGTGCCAGCCAGACCTCGGTCGGCTCAGGCTTCTTCGTGACGAAAGAAGGCTTGATCGTCACCAACTTCCACGTCGTCAGCGAAGCGGCGCTCAAGCCGGAGCGGCACGACCTGGTCTACGTCACCGCCGACGGCCGCGAGGCGCCGCTGCAGATCCTGCAGCTCGACGTGCAGCACGACCTCGCTTTGCTCAAGGCGGCCGACGCCGCCGGCCACAGCTTCGACGCGCTCGCGTTTCGGCCCGAGGCCGAGCCGCTGGCGCAAGGCGAGCGCATCTACTCGCTCGGCAACCCGCTCGACGTCGGATTCGCGGTGGTGCAAGGCACATACAACGGCCTGGTCAAGCGGAGCTTCTATCCGCAGATCTTCTTCGGCGGTGCGCTCTCGGGCGGCATGAGCGGCGGCCCGGCGCTCGACGAGGAAGGACACGTCATCGGCATCAACGTCGCGCGACGCGTCGACGGCGAGCAGGTGAGCTTTCTCGTGCCGGCGAGTTTTGCCACCGCGCTGCTCGCACGCGGCAAGGACGCCGCGCCCTTGAGCGGCCCGGCCTACGCGATCGTCGACGAGCAGTTGCAAAAGCACCAGGCGCTGCTGACCGAGCGCTTCATCCAGCAGGGCTGGAAGCCCGCCACGCACCCGCGCTACCAGGTGCCGGTGCCGCCCGATGTCTTCATGCGCTGCTGGGGCTCGAGCGAGCCTTCGCGCACGGGAGGGCTCGATTTCGAGCGCTCCGACTGCGCGATGGACACGCGCATCTTCGTCGGCGACTTCATCACCGGCACGATCTCACTGCGCCATGAAAGCTACGACGGCTCCAAGCTCGGGGCGCTGCGCTTTGCGGCGCGTTATTCGCAGAGCTTTCGCAACGAAGCCTTCACCCGGCTGTCGGCGCAGCATCAGACCAAGCCGCGCTGCAACGAGGACTTCATCGACCGCGACGGACTCGCCTTGCGCGCCGTGGTCTGCGTGCGTGCGTACAAGAAATTGCCGCAGCTCTACGACGTCTCGGTACTCGTGGCGACGCTCGACCAGAACGAGGGTGGCGTGCAGGGCCGTTTCGACGCGCAAGGGGTGAGCTTCGCCAATGCGCAGCGGCTCGCTCATCACTACCTGGACGCCTACCGATGGGTCCGCTAGTGCGCGTCGTGGCCGAGTCGGGGCCCGACGCCTCGATGCCGGTCGAAACTGCACCGCCACCGGCCGGCACGGCCCTGCTCGAGGCGATCGATCGCGACGGCCTGGTGCGGCAGGCCTGGCGGATCGAGCGCTGGCCGTTCACGATCGGCCGCGCGCTCGACAACGACGTCGTGCTGACCGAACCGCACGTCGCCGCGCACCACGCGACGATCGACTTCGTAGCTCCCGCCGATGGCGCTGCGGCGTCGACGCTTGTCGTCAACGCCGGCGCGACCCACAACGGCCTGGCCGTCGCGCGCGACCGGATCGCCGGCGGCGAGTCGAAGACCTTTGCCGATACCGGCCGCGATCTCGACCTGCACATCGGCCGCACGGCCCTGCGCCTTCGCCTTCCCGGCCACGTGCTTCTGCCCGAGCAGCCGCTCGCGCCGATGCTGTCGCGCGAGCTGGGCTGGCTGCCGACAGCGGCGCTCGGCCTCGTCGCGATCGTCGCCGTCATGTTCAGCACCTACATCGATACCGATCCCGACGGGCTGGGCCGCGCCATCGGCACCGCGGTGCTCGGAACCCTGATGGTGGCGGCACTCTGGTGCGGGTTCTGGGCGCTGCTGTCGAAGATCTTCGCGCGCCAGAGCAGCTTCGGCTGGCACGTGCGGGTGTTCGTGATCGCCAGCCTGGTCGGCGTCGTGCTCGGCGCCTTGCCGCCGCTCGTGGCGTTCGCCTTCTCGTGGCCCTGGGTCACCGACTTCACCTTCGTCGCGATCTACGCGACGATCGCCGCGACGATCTATTTCCACCTGCTCGCAGTCGAGCCGGGTCGCCAGCGCCTGATGCGCGCCGTGGCGCTCACCGGTTTCGCGGTCGGCGTCGCCTTGCAGCTCTGGTTCAACGTGCAACGTACCGGCAGGCCCGGCGAAGAGCTGTACATGAATCATCTGTTTCCGCCGCAATTGCGGATGGCCAAGCCGGTATCGGTCGATCGCTTCATCGAAGGCCTCGCGCCCGTGCAGGCGATCATCGACAAGAAAGCGAAAGAACAGAGCGGGACCGACGGCGATTCACGCAGCGGCGGTGACGATGACGAGTGACGCGGCCGGCTCGGCGCGAAGCGTGCTCGTTACCGGCGGTGGCCGCGGCATCGGCGCGGCGACAAGCCTTCTCTGCGCGGCGCGCGGCTGGGCGGTCGCCGTCAACTATGGCCGAGATGCGGCGGCGGCCGAACGCGTCGTCGCGGCGATTCGCGGCGGCGGTGGCACGGCGATCGCCGTGCGGGCCGACGTCGCCAGCGACGCCGATGTGATCGCGATGTTCGCGCGGATCGATGGCGAACTGCCGCCCTTGATCGGGCTGGTCAACAACGCTGGCGTCGTCGATCTCGCGTCGCGCGTCGACGCGATGTCCGCGGCGCGCCTGCAACGCATGTTCGCGATCAACGTGTTCGGCAGCTTCTTCTGCGCTCGCGAAGCGATCCGGCGCATGACCACCAAGCCGGCCGAAGGCGCGCGCGGCGCGGCCGGTGCTCACGCTGGCGGTGCGATCGTCAACGTCTCCTCGGCGGCCGCCAAGCTCGGCGGCCCGGGTCAGTACGTCGACTACGCGGCCGCCAAGGGCGCGATCGAGAGCTTCACGATCGGCCTGGCCAAAGAGCTGGCCGGCGAGGGCATCCGTGTCAACGCGGTGCGGCCAGGGATCATCGAGACCGAGATCCACGCGTCCGGCGGCACCCCCGATCGGGTCCGTCAGATTGCCGCGCAGTTGCCGATGCAGCGCGCGGGCACGGCCGAAGAAGTCGGCGAGGCGATCGTCTGGTTGCTCTCGAGCGCGTCGAGCTACACAACGGGCTCGATCGTCGAAGTCACCGGCGGCCGCTAGCAGATCAGACCGCCGCGGTCATCGCCCAGTGCGTCGAGTAAAGCCGTGCCGACGGGCGACGTTCAGTGCCGCTCCACGATCAGCGGCACCAGCCCGAGCGCCTCGCGAACCCGGGTCGCCGCGCCTTGCGCATCGTCGCGATTCGCATACGGACCGGCCTGGACGCGAAACAGCGCCGCGTCGCCGAAGGTCGCGAGCAAGGGCGCGAGCCATTCGACCTCGGCGCCGACCCGTCGCTGGAAATTCTCGGCACCGCCCAACTCCCTGAACGCACCGAGCTGAACCCAGAAGCCGCGCGATGGCGTTGGCGATGCAGTCACAACGGCCGGCGCGACCGAGGCGACCGCCGTGTCGGGCGCGGCCGGCGGAAGCGATGCCGTCGCTAGTGGTTCAGCCGCCTCCGCGGGCAAGGCCGCGACTGCCGCGAAGGCGGGTGCATCGACGGTCGCGCTCACCGCTTCGCCTGCCGCAGGACGTTTCGCGCGTGACGGTGCCGCGGCCAGACGCGTCGCATCCGGCTCGCCGCGCCGCCAGCTGCCGGCGCGGATCTCGTCGAAGGTGATGCGCTCCAGCTCGACCGGCGCGACGCCGCGCAGCAGATCGAGTCGCAAGGCCGCCGCATAACTGAGGTCGACGATGCGACCGGCGTGGAACGGGCCGCGATCGTTGACGCGAACGATCACCTCGCGCCCGTTGGCCGGATTGCGAATGCGCGCATAGCTCGGGATCGGCAAGGTCGGGTGCGCCGCCGTCATCGCATACATGTCGTAGGGTTCGCCGCTCGCGGTACGCCGGCCGTGGAACCGGCGTCCATACCAGGACGCGAGGCCGCGCTCGGAGAACGAGAGATCGCGGGTGATCGGCAGGTAGTCGCGACCGAGCGCCTGATAGGGCTTGTTGGCGCCGCCGGGGCGCACCGGGTCGATGCGCGGCTCGGCGTCGGGCAGACCGGCCAGGCCGGGTGGCGGGTTGGCGGCCGGCCCGTCGCGAGCGGTCCTGGGCGCCGACCCGCAACCGGCGAGAAGAAGGCCCATCGCCAGCGCAGCGAAGAGGCCGCGCGAAAACGACGAGACGCCGAGGGCCCGCATGTGCCGCACCTTAACCGATGCGGACGGTCCAGGACAAGACTGACTGATGGCGCGAGTCCGCGCCAGCGCTGGGCGAGCCTTGAGGCCTAGCCGCAGTCCACCGTGCGGAACTCGACGCGCCGGTCGAGCGCGTCGCGCAGGTCGTCGGTACCGAGACCGACGATGGTCTCGCGCGAACCGCTGCCTTCGCTGGCGAGCCGGGTCGCGAGCTTCTTGTTCTGCTTCTCGAGACTCTGCTTGATCACGGCCGCACGCTTTTGCGACAGCACGACGTTGGCCGCCGCGTCGCCGGTGCGGCTGGTGTGGCCGACCACCTTCATGCAGGTCTCGCGCACGCCGACCTGCAGCGCCACCTCGCGCAGCCAGACCGCGTATTGCGACCGCAGATCCGACGATTGCAACAGCGTCGTCGTGCCCGGGTTGAAAAACATCTTGATCGGCAACTTCTTCGCATCGAGGCCGACGCCGACGATCCTGCCGAAGGTCTCGGCCGCTTCCTTTTTCTTGCCGGTCCGCCAGCTCGCCAGGTACAGGCCGTTCAGGACGCGCAGGTCGTCTGGGTCGGCGATGGGCTGCACTTCGTGGAACAGCCGATAGGCATCGGCCGGCTTGTTCTCGGCAAAGGCGGCCTGGGCTTCGTTGATGATCGCCGAGGCCGGCAGGCGCAGCAGATAGCCCGGGTCGATCGTGTCGCCGGGCGAGCTGCCCTGGCACGACTTGATGTAGGCCACCGCCGTCTTGTCGAGCGACCAGGTCGGGCTGTCGCGGAAGAACGGCGTCGGTTCGGCGTTGACGGTCGCGACCGTCGCCCGGTCGACCCGCTTGGCGATCAGCTTGCCGGTGCGCAGATCGATCAGCACGAGGCAGACGCGGAACGCGTCGGCGTTCTCGTCCTTCGCGTTCTTCGTATTGATCGCGGTCAGGGTGCCGATCAGCAGCAGCGGCCGGTTCGACAGACTCGCCCGCGTGAGCTGCCGGACGTTCCATTGCGGCGCGCGGGTCTTGATGAGCGCCGCCAGTTGCTGGCCCATCTGCACGGTGCCGCTCGTCTGCTGGCCGGTGCTGGCGTCGATCAGCGGATCGATGATGAGCTCGTGCGGCGCGCTGCCGATATTCGCTTGCGCGTCCTGCAGCAGCCGCTCGCCGGCGCGGGCGACGGTGTCGGCAAACGGCGCCGGCGGTGCCGGTGGCGGGG
>JAYSMB010000228.1:0-1572 GCA_043725065.1 Burkholderiales bacterium | reverse complement strand
CGTCGCCGCCCACGCAGCGGCGACCGGCGCCAACCCCGAGGCGGCCAAGGCCGCACTCGTGGCCACCGCCTGTGCTCCCTTCGACAACCCGATCCTGCGCGAGACGCTCGCCGGCCTGAAGCGCGAAGCCGAGCAGACCATCGACACCGTGACACAGGACGTGCTGCTCGGCGCCGGCCTCGACGCCGCGGCCAGGGAGCGGGCGCAGGGCTTGACTCGCGACTTCCGCGCCTGGATCGAGCAGCACCGCGCCGAGATCGAGGCGCTGCAGATCCTCTACAGCCGGCCGTACAAGAAGCGCCTGAGCGAAGACGCGCTGAAGGACCTCGAAGCCAAGCTCGCGCACAGCCCCGGCCATTTCACGCCCGACGGCTTGTGGCACGCCTTCGAGGTGGCCGCCGGCGCGGCCGTGAAGCGCAAGCCCGGCTTCGTGCCGCGCTTCACCGACCTGGTGAGCCTGGTGCGCTTCGCGTGGCAGCAGGAGCCGACGCTCGAGCCTTTCGAGGACCACGTGACCAGCCGCTTCGACGCGTGGCTCGCGGCCAAGACGCAGCAGGGCACGACATTCAGCGACGAAGAGCAGGCGTGGCTGAACCGCATGCGCGATGCGATCGCGGCCAGCGGCAGCGTGGACCGGGACTACTTCCAGAGCGCGAACGAGCTGGGGCCGGTGTACCGGGTGTTCGGGGAGAGGCTGTGGCCGTTGATGGATGAGTTGAACGTGGCGTTGGTGGGATGACGGCGACGCAACTGGCTGACGCAGCCGAAATTGTTAGAGGCGTTGCGTTTGCGAAGGAGGACAAACGGCACGAGCCCGGAGAAGGGCTGATCGCCTGTCTTCGCACGACGAATGTTCAACGCGTCGTCGAATGGGGTGACCTCTGGTTCATTCCCGAGCAAGCGGCGAAACGTGCCGACCAGATTGTTCGCTCAGGCGACATCTTGATCTCGACCGCCAATAGCTACGAACTGGTAGGCAAAGTCGCAATGGTCGGCACCATGCCGCATCGGTCAACCCTTGGCGCGTTCATCTCTCTCATTCGCCCGAAGTCTCACGTGAGCGCTGCCTATCTCTACTACCAGCTCACAACACTCGACGTTCAATCCGCGATTCGGTCCTGCGCATCGACCACTACGAACATTTCAAACGTCTCAACGAAGAAGCTCGCGACGATCCCGATCACCGTACCCGACCGCACCATACAGGCAGCAACGGTCGCCTACCTCGACCAACAACTCTCCCGCCTCGACGCCAGCGTGGCCGCGCTGCATCGGGTGCAGGCCAACCTGAAGCGCTACCGCGCCAGCGTGCTCAAGGCCGCCTGCGAAGGCCGCCTCGTTCCCACCGAAGCCGAACTCGCCCGCCGGGAAGACCGCGACTTCGAGACCGGGGAGCAGCTCCTTCGACGCATACTTTCTGAAGGTGACGTCGCCGGCTCCCGAGACGCGCGCGAGAACCGGCATCTAGCCTCCGAGCTAACCGGACTCGAAGACCCGCCAAGCGGATGGATTTTGGCGAGTGCCGGCCAGCTGTTGGATCGTATCGAAGCAGGGCGCAGTTTCAGGTGCGAG
>JAYSMB010000227.1:0-8189 GCA_043725065.1 Burkholderiales bacterium | reverse complement strand
CTTGCGCCACATGTCGGTCGCCTGCAGTTTGCGCGATGGCTTGAGGTCGCCACGCGCAGCGCGTGCTTCATAAACGATATAAGCCTTTTCAAACTCCTTGCCGAACTTGTCGTGCAGGTCGGGGCAGGTGGAAGGCGAGAACAAGGTCCATTGACCTTTGCTCGCATCCTGCGGATGCTCGGCGCCTTCCATCACGCGCTTCATGAACAGGTCGGGCACCCAGTTGGCGGTGTTCATGTCGTGAGTGCGGCGCCGGTCGTCGCCGGTGTTCTTGCGCAACTCGAGAAACTCTTCAATGTCGAGGTGCCACGTTTCCAGATAGGCGCAGACCGCGCCCTTGCGCTTGCCGCCCTGGTTCACCGCGACAGCCGTGTCGTTGACCACTTTCAGGAACGGAACGACGCCCTGGCTCTTGCCGTTGGTGCCCTTGATGTGACTGCCGAGCGCGCGAACGTTGGTCCAGTCGTTGCCCAGGCCGCCGGCGAATTTCGACAGCAGCGCGTTTTCCTTGAGCGCCTCGTAGATGCCGTCGAGGTCGTCGGAGACGGTGGTGAGGTAGCAGCTCGACAGTTGCGAGCGGCGCGTTCCGGCGTTGAACAGCGTCGGCGTCGAGCTCATGAAGTCGAAGCTCGAGAGCACTTCGTAGAACTCGACGGCGCGCGCTTCGCGGTCGATCTCGCCGAGCGCCAGGCCCATCGCGACGCGCATGAAGAAGGCTTGCGGCAATTCGATCCGGGCTTCGTCGATGTGCAGGAAATAGCGGTCGTAGAGCGTTTGCAGGCCGAGGTAGTCGAACTGCAGGTCGCGGTCGGCCTTCAGCGCCGCGCCGAGCCTGACGAGGTCGAACTGCAGCAGCTTCTCGTCGAGCAGCTCGGCTTGCACGCCCTTCTTCACGAACTGCGGAAAGTACTCGGCGTAGCGCACGTGCATGTCGGAATGCAGCAGTTCCTCGCCGAGGATCTCGCGCCGGATCGCGTGCAGAAGCAGCCGCGCCGTGGCCCGCGTGTAGCCCGGGTCTTTCTCGATCAGCGTGCGTGCGGCGAGGATCGCCGCCTTGTGCACTTCATCGATGGGCACGCCGTCGTAGAGATTGCGCTTGGTCTCGGCCAGGATCGGGCCGGGCCGGACATCGGCGCCGAGTCCGGCGCACGACGATTCGATCAGGGTCTGCAGCCGCGCCGCGTCGAGCGGCACGCGGTTGCCACGGTCGGTGACCATGAGCACCGGCTCGGCCTTGGCCGCTGCCGGCGCCCGCTTGGCGCGTTCTTGCGCGCGGCGCTCGCGATAGAGCACGTAGGCGCGGGCGACCTCGTGATGGCCGCCGCGCATCAGGCCGAGTTCGACCTGATCCTGCACATCCTCGATGTGGAATGTGCCGCCACCGGGCCGCGAGCGAAGCAAGGCGCGAACCACCGATTCGGTGAGCCCGTCGACGGTCTCGCGCACGCTCGCCGAGGCCGCGCCCTGCGTGCCGTGGACGGCGAGAAACGCCTTCATCAGGGCGACCGCGATCTTGTTCGGCTCGAACGAAACGACCGCCCCGTTGCGACGCAGGATCTGATAGCCCTGGTACGCGGACACGACCGTTGCCGGCCGCGCCGCGGGACGCAGCGCGGCAGCGGTCGCGGGCGTCGCCTGGGCGGGGGTAGCTTGCATGCGATCTCCTTTTGGAAACTCCGGCTGGCTTGCCCCGCCGAGGTTCGATGTTGGTCGCCGACAAGGGCGCTCGACCGTCTATCTGGCCTGAAATCGGGGTCTGGACGAGAGGTCCAGCATAGCATCGCTGGACACTATATCTGGGGTCGATGCTTCCAACAAGCACTACCTATAGCGTATCAACCCGTACATATTTCACGGTAGAAAGTCCAGCCTGAGGGCGTGGACTCTGCACTCGAGTTCGGCCCAGTTGAAGCCGGGTCCCGGGTCCCGCTTTCGACCCCGAGCGATGTGCTCGTGGCCGGTCACGGCCCGGATCGGATAGCGCGCCGCGATGCTCGCCAGGGTCGCGCCAAGGCGCTTGTACTGGGCCATCTCGAACCTATCGCCTTCCCGTCCTTCGAGCTCGATTCCGATCGAGAAATCATTGCAATCCGTGCGCCCGCGCCACGTCGATGCCCCGGCATGCCAGGCCCGCTCGTCGCACGAGACGAACTGGATCCTCGTGCCATCGCGCCGCACCAGGAAGTGAGCGGAAACACGCAGGCCGGCGGTCGTCTCGAAGCTCGGATGCGCTGCCGGATCGAGGCGATTCGTGAACAGGCGCTCGATCGCATCGCCACCGTATTCGCCGGGCGGCAGGCTGATCGAATGAACGACGACGAGATCGATCGCCATTGCGTCCGGTCGCGGCCCGAAGTTGGGCGAATCGACGCGCCGGACGCCGCGCAGCCAGCCCGCCCGCCACGCAGATCGGGGCACTGCGCGCTGCGGCTCGCCCCGTGTCACTCGCGGTCGGTCCCGGTCGGATCGCCGCCGACGTTGACGTTCAGCCGCGCCATCCGATAGCGCATCTGGCGCAGCGACAGGCCCAGGCTGATGCCGGCGGCCGTCCGGTTGTAACGATGGTGCTCGAGCGCGCGCACGAGAATGTCGCGCTCGACGTCGTCGAGGTAGCGCGCCAGGTCCTTCGGCAAGGGCTCCTCGACCGGGAGGGCCGGCGCAAGCACGCGCTCGGCTTCGTTCGCCTCGCTCGGCAGACGGTCGAGCTCTTGCGCAGCGCTGTCGGTGAACACCGATTCCGGCAGGTCGAGGTCATAGACATCGAGCTCTTCGCCGCCCGAGAGCGCGACCGCGCGATGCAGCATGTTCTCGAGCTCGCGCACGTTTCCCGGGAACGGGTAGCGGGCAAGGTGGACGAGCGCGTCGCGCGTCAGGCGCGGCGCCGGCCACACGCCGGCGTCGCGGGACAGCCGCTCGAGCACGCGTTCGCTGATGCCCATCAGGTCCTCGAGCCGGTCGCGCAGCGGCGGCACGCGGATCTGGATCACGTTCAACCGGTAGTAGAGATCCTGGCGGAACTGGCCAGCCTGGACCTCGGCGCCGAGGTCCTTGTTCGTGGCGCTCAGGAGCCGCACATCGACCGGCTGCTCGGTCACGGCGCCGACCGGCCGCACCGATCGCTCCTGGATCGCGCGCAGCAACTTCGACTGCATCGACAAAGGCAGATCGCCGATCTCGTCGAGGAACAGCGTGCCGCCGCTGGCGGCCTGAAAGAAGCCCTCGCGATCGTCGTTGGCGCCGGTGAAGGCACCCTTGCGGTAGCCGAAGAACTCGGCCTCCAGCAGCTGTTCCGGAATCGCGCTGCAGTTGACCGGCACGAAGGGCATCGCACCGCGCACGCTCACCTCGTGAATCGCGCGCGCGACAAGTTCCTTGCCGGTTCCCGATTCGCCGGCGACGAGCACCGGCGCCATGCTGCGCGCGACCTTCTCGACCAGCGAGCGAACCTGCTGCATCGCCGCCGAATTGCCGGCCATGCGACCGAGCGCCTGGCTCACCGGCAGCGCGACCGGCGCGGCGATGGGACGCGCCGGCCGCGGCGGCGGCATGGCGCGGTGCTGCTCCGACGGCAGGCTCGCGGGATCCACCGTCGGCCGGCCGCCACCGCGGCCTAGCGCCGAGGCGACGACACCGCGGAACTGCTTCAGGTCGACCGGCTTGGTCAGGTAGTCGTAGGCGCCCGCCTTCAACGCTTCGACCGCGTTCTCGGAGGAACCGTAGGCGGTGATGACGATGGTTTTCTCGCGCCGGCCGCTCTCTTCGAGCCAGTGCAGGACGTCGAGGCCCGAGCCGTCGGGCAAGCGCATGTCGGTGATGACGGCGCTGTAGGTCCGGTCCTTGAGATGGAGCAAAGCCTCCTGCACCGTCCCCGCCGTGTCGAGGTCGTAGCCCTCGCGCAACAGCGTCAGCTCGTACAGCGTTCGCAGATCGGGCTCGTCGTCGACGACGAGCAGGCTGAAGTGCGAGGCTGTAGTCATGAAGTGAGGTGCAAGCGAGCTTCGGCAGGGTGGAGGGCGGCGCGCCGCGCGTGGACGAAGAATTCGTTGCGGCGCGGCGCGTCGGGCGGCAACAGGCGATAGTCGATGCGCGCCCCGTATCTCTCGCAGAGCTCGCGGCAAATGTAAAGGCCCAGACCCGCGCCGCGGCTTCGGGTCGAGAAAAAGGGCTCGAACAAATAGGGTTCCACGTCGGCCGGGATCGGTGCGCCGTCGGAGAGAACGCTGAATTCGGCGTGCGAATCGCGGTCGGCGCGCAGCGTCAGCAGGATCGCGCCCGGCCGATGGCTGGCATGGCGGCGCGCGTTGTCGAGCAGGTTGACGAGGACGCGGCGCAGATGCTCGGCATCGAACATCACTCCGATCGGCTCGCTCGGCAGCTCGACGCGCAGGACGCTGTGCTCGCCGAGCTGCACTCCCGCGGCCTGGGCCCATTCGCCGCATGTGTCCGCGAGCTGCGCCGTGGCGTCGATCGCGCCAACGTCCTGGACGCGCCCCGGCGCGACCTCCATCACATCGTCGACGATGCGCTTCAGTCGCTCGACGTTCTCGGTCACCATGCGCATCAACTGGCGCTGCGCCGGATCGGTGGCGTCTTCGGACAACAGCGCGTTGGCCTGCGCGATCGCCGCCAGCGGGTTCCTGATCTCATGGGCGATGCCGGCGGAAACGCGGCCCATCGCGGCAAGCTTTTCCTGGCGGCTGCGCGCCTGCACGCTGCGCACGTCTTCGAGGAAGAGCACACACACCTCTTCGCTGGCGCGCGGCTCACGCTTGCGCGTGAAGCGAACGCGAACGCGCAAGGTGCGATGCGAGTCGGGCGCGAACTGCAGCGGTACGTCGCGCCCGGCCTCGGGCCAGGCCGCTTCGGCAAACGCGCGTTCGACCGAATCGACGAGAGCGCCCCAGGCCGGAACGCCGCGCAACTGGAACGGCGCGGCCCGGCTCGTGCCTTCGGGTGCGAGCAAGCGGCGCGCCGACGGGTTGGCGGCCCTCACCTTGCCGCCCCGGTCGACGACCAGCACACCGTCTTCCATCTCTTCGATGACGAGGCGGTTCAGCGCCGCCTGCTGGCGTGCCATCTCGAGGCTGCCGCGTGCGCTCAGCTCTTCGCGCGCGATCCGGCCGGCAAGCTCGCCGGCCAGCACCGTGATGACGAAAAAGCCGCTGCCCGCCAGACCGGCCTGCGTCATCAGCAAGGTCACGTCGCCGCCGGAGAGGAGGCCGAGCCAGGCCGTGCCCAGCAGAGCGAGCGTGGCGACCGCGGCGGTCGCGAGCGCGAGCAAGCGCGGCGTCAGCACGCCCGCCATCAGCACCGGCAACACGAGCAGCGCGACGTAGTTGAAGCTCGAACCGGGCGACGAGACGTGCAGGCCGGTGAAGAAGACGAGGTCGGCGCCGATCGTCGCGATCCACTGCGGGCTGCGCAGACGCGCCAGCGTGTGCGGCGCACCGGGGCGGCGAAAACGGGGCAGCAGCCACATGCTGATCGCGAGTGTCGCGAAGGCAACGCTCAGCGCGACGATCGCCGCCGTCGGACGCAGGCCGAACACACCGCCCACCACCAGCGTTGCGACGAGGGCGACGCCGAGCGCCGCACGGGCCGCGATGAAGGCGCGATAGATGCGCTCGAAGGTGGTCGACGCAACTTCGCGCGAGGCTCGCGCGGCGCGGCCCGGCACTTGAGCATCGGCGTGCCACGAGGCCGTGAAGTGCGACTCGTCGATCGTCGCCGCCGTGTCGCCGCTGGGGCCGAACGCGCCGAACCAGGACTCGTCGGCCATTGGCGCCGGACGGGTCGAACGCGGCAGGTCTGGCGCGCTCATTCTTTGTCCGGATGCGCCTGCTCGAACGCCGTGCGGTGCGCTTCGCCGCAGAACACGCCGCCGCGTCCGGGCAAGGCCTCGTCGCGCGGCAAGTGCACGCCGCATTGCGCGCAGGCCAGCATGGCTTGCGGCTCCGCCGTCCCGCGCGGGCCCGGCGGCCGGGGCGGCGCGCGCCGGCTCATACCGCCGCGCAGCAGCCAGAGCAGCACGAACACGGCGACCAGGAACAGCAGGATCTTCATCAGGTCATCGGCGGCGCCCGGTGCAGCAGCACCTCGAGCACGAAACGCGAGCCGACGTAGGCGAGCAACAGCAACACCGCGCCGGCATAAAGCCATCCGGCCGCTTTCGGCCCGCGCCAGCCAAAAGCGCGCCGCCCGGCAAGCAGCCCGGCGAAGACGAGCCAGCCGAGGATCGAGAACACGGCCTTGTGATCCCATCGCCAGGGATTGGCGAACCACGCGCCCAGGACGATGGCTGCCGAGAGAACGATGAATCCGGCGCCGACGAAGCGAAACGTCAATCGCTCGAGCCGCAATAAAGGCAGGCCCTGAGCCGGCGCGTTGGCGACGGGCGCCGTACGACGCATCTGCCGTTCGGCGCGGTTGAGCAGGAGCGCATGAAGCACGGCCACGCCGAACAGGCCGTACGAGGCGATGCCGAGCAACCAGTGCAGCGGCGCCCAGAGCGACGCCGCTTGCGGACGGACCTGCCCGGGATAGATCCAGGCGAGCACCACAACGACGACACCACATGCCGCGAGCGCACGTCGCGCGCCCGGCAGGGGGACCGATCGGCTCTCGAGTTCGTAGACCGCGAGCACGAGCCAGAGCGTGACCGAAAGCGCGGGCGCGAAGCCGAAGCGCGCACCCGGAACCGGCGAGCCGATGCCCGCGATGTCGATGACGATCGACAACCCTTGCGCGATCCAGCCGACCAGCAAGGCGTTGCGCAGGCCCGCTGAAAACCGCTCGCTCGGCAGCGCCGCGCCGACGTAGCAAGCGAGGGCGACGACGCTCGGCAGCGCCAGCGCGATCACGGCGGGCGAGAGGCGGGCCGAGTCGGCACCGAACGATAGAATCATCGTTCAAGTGTACTTTCGCACTCCGGCCCGGCCGCGTGCGCGCACTATGGCTTCTGCCCTGACCGACCGACTGAGCCGGCTCGTCAAGACGATGCGAGGCCAGGCCCGCATCACCGAAGACAACGTGCGGGACATGCTGCGCGAAGTGCGCATGGCCCTCCTAGAAGCCGACGTTGCGCTGCCGGTCGTTCGCGACTTCGTCGCCCGCGTCAAGGCCAGCGCGCTGGGCGCCGAGGTGGTTGGTTCGCTGTCGCCGGGGCAGGCGTTCGTGGGCGTCGTCAACCGCGAACTCGCCGCGACCATGGGCGAAGGCGTGGCCGACCTCGATCTCACGACGCAGCCGCCCGCCGTCATCCTGATGGCCGGCTTGCAAGGCGCCGGCAAGACGACAACGACAGCCAAGCTCGCCAAGCACCTGATCGAAAAGCGACGCAAAAAGGTGCTCACCGTCTCGGTCGACGTCTATCGGCCGGCCGCGATCGAGCAGTTGAAGACGGTCACGCGACAAGCGGGCGCGGAATGGTTTCCCTCGACCGCCAACGATTCGCCGCTGGTCATTGCCCTCAGTGCGCTCGATCACGCGAAGCGGCACTACTTCGACGTCCTGCTCGTCGATACCGCGGGCCGCTTGGCGATCGACGAAAAGCTGATGACCGAGATCCGCGAATTGCACGCGGCCTTGCAACCCATCGAGACGCTGTTCGTGGTCGACGCGATGCAGGGGCAGGACGCGGTCAACACCGCGAAGGCGTTCAAGGAAGCCCTGCCGCTCACCGGCATCGTGCTGACCAAGATGGACGGCGATTCGCGCGGTGGCGCAGCGCTTTCGGTGCGGGCGGTCACGGGTGCGCCGATCAAGTTCGCCGGCACCAGCGAAAAGATCGACGGCCTCGAAGTGTTTGACGCCGCGCGTCATGCCGGCCGCGTGCTCGGCATGGGCGATATCGTCGGCCTGGTCGAGGAAGTGCAGAAGAGCGTCGATGTCGTCGCGGCGCAAAAGCTCGCCGACAAGGTCAGGGCCGGCGACAGCTTCGATCTGAACGACTTCCTGTCGCAGATTTCACAGATGAAGAAAATGGGCGGCCTCGGCGGCCTCGTCGACAAGTTACCCTCGCAATTCACCGGCGGCCGCGCCGCCAACCTCGGGCCGGCCGAGATGGAGCGCGCCGAACGCGACGTCCGCCGTATGGAAGGCATCATCTGCTCGATGACGCCGCGAGAGCGGAGAAAGCCCGAGCTGCTGAAGGCGACGCGCAAGCGCCGCATCGCCGGCGGCGCGGGCGT
>JAYSMB010000226.1:0-5049 GCA_043725065.1 Burkholderiales bacterium | reverse complement strand
TCGTCCTTGTTCGGCACGATCACGTCGCTCCAGAGCAGGTAGCCGAGCTTGCGCGACTCGATCGCGCTCGTGCCTACCTTGGCCGTGGCCGCGCTGGTGAAGCCATCCGTCAGGAACTTCAGGATGTCGGCGTTCGCGTTGGCCGCGGTCGCCATTTCCGCCGCGCGCCGCGCGACGTAGGTCAAACCGCCACCGGCCGGCAGCAGCCCGACGCCGACCTCGACGAAGCCCAAGTAGCTTTCCATCGCGGCGACGCGCTTGGCCGAATACAGCGCAATCTCGCAGCCGCCGCCGAGCGCGATGCCGCGAATCGCCGCCACCACCGGCACTTGCGCATAGCGAATACGCAACATCGCGTCCTGCAGCTTCTTCACTTCCGGCAGGATACCCTTGCCACCGCTCTTCATGAAGATCGGCATCAGCGCCTCGAGGTTGGCGCCGGCCGAGAACACGTCGTCGGGCGACCAGATCACGAGGCCCTGGTACGACTGCTCGGCGAGCTCGACCGCCTTCAGCAGCCCTTCGATCACGCCCGGGCTGATGAGATGCAGCTTGGCGGTGATGCTCGCGATCAGCACATTGGCGTCGAGCGACCAGACGCGCACATCTTCATTCTTGAAGACCTCCGTGCCGGCCTTCAAAGGCGCCGTCGCGGCGGCGCCGAACACGCTTTCGCGAAACGGCTGGCGCTCGTAGATCGGCAAGGCGCTCGGCGCGACGAAGCGGGCATGCGCCGCGCCGTACGAGCCTTCAGGACGATGCACGCCGGCGTCGCCGCCGCCCAGCCCGTCGAAGACCCAGGCCGGCAGCGGCGCGTTGCTGAGCGCCTTGCCCGCGTCGATGTCTTCCTTCACCCACTGGGCGACCCGCGACCAGCCGGCCTGCTGCCAGAGTTCGAACGGGCCGGTGCTGGTGCCGAATCCCCAGCGCATCGCAAAGTCGATGTCGCGGGCACTGTCGGCCACGTCGGCCAGGTGCACGGCGGCGTAGTGAAAGCTGTCGCGCAGAATCGCCCAGAGGAATTGCGCCTGCGGATTCTTCGAATCGTGCAACAGCTTCAAGCGTTCGGCGGGTGGCTTCTTCAGGATGCGGGCGACGATCTCGTCGGCCTTGCCGCCCGCGGGCACGTAAGTGCCCGCATCCGATCCCTTGACGTGGTCGCCCTTCGGAGGGTCGTAGCGCAGGATGTCCTTGCCCACCTTCTTGTAGAAGCCGGCGCCGGTCTTTTGCCCCAGCGCCCCCGCATCGAGCAGCGTCTGCAGCACCGGCGGCGTCGCGTAGCTCGGGAAGAACGGATCGTCGGCGAGGTTGTCCTGCAGCGTCTTGATGACGTGCGCCATGGTGTCGAGCCCGACCACGTCGGCGGTGCGAAACGTGCCCGAGCTGGCGCGGCCGAGCTTCTTGCCGGTCAGGTCGTCGACCACGTCGTAGCTGAGGCCGTAGTTCTCGGCCTCCTTCATCGTCGCCAGCATGCCGGCGATGCCGACCCGGTTGGCGATGAAGTTCGGCGTGTCCTTGGCGCGCAGCACCGACTTGCCGAGAGCCGTGGTCACGAATGCTTCGAGCTGGTCGAGGATCTCGGGCTGCGTGTCCGGCGTGGCGATCAGCTCGACCAGGGCCATGTAGCGCGGCGGGTTGAAGAAGTGGATGCCGCAAAAGCGCGGCCGGATCTCGGCCGGCAGCACTTCGGACAGCTTGGTGATGCTGAGCCCCGAGGTGTTGCTCGCGACGATGGCGTGCGGTGCGATCGCCGACGCGATCTTCGTGTACAGGTCGAGCTTCCAGTCCATGCGCTCGGCGATGGCCTCGATGATCAGGTCGCACTCGCCGAGCTTGGCAAGGTGCTCTTCATAGTTCGCCTGCTCGATCAACGCCGCGTCCTCGGGGATGCCGAGCGGCGCGGGCTTGAGCTTCTTCAAGCCCTCGACCGCTTTCGTGACGATGCCGTTCTTCGGCCCGTCCCTGGCGGGAAGATCGAACAGGATCACCGGCACCTTGACGTTGACGAGATGCGCGGCGATCTGCGCGCCCATGACGCCGGCGCCGAGGATGGCGACCTTGCGAACGTTGAATCGATTCATCTCTGCTCCGGAGAAAGTGGTCACTCGACGCGCGACCAGGTCTGCGTGCGGCCGAGAATCGGCAGGCCGATGTAGCCGCGCACGTCGAGCTTCGTGCCGTTGTCCACCAGCTTGAGCTTGGCGCTGTAGACCTTGCCGTTGTTCGGATCGAGGATGTCGCCGCCTTCGAACACCGCCTTGTCGTCGGCGCTCCGCTTCATGTTGCGGACGATGGTCAGGCCGAGCACCGGCTTGTCCTTGCGATCGTCGGTGCAGTCCTTGCAGACCGCGTCCTTCGGCGAATCGGGATCGATGATCTTCTCGACCTTGCCGGTGAACACGCCGTTGGTCTCGACGATGCGGACCAGCGACTTTTCCTTGTTCGTCTTGTCGTCGACGGTCTTCCACAGGCCGGCGGCCGACGTGGCTTGCGCTGCGGCGAATGTCGAAGCAAGAACGAGAGCGAGGCCGATGGCGGCGCGATGGAGAAATGGCGTCATGGGATGAGTCCGTGGTTGCAACAGGGAGCCGGAAGATACCCCGACATCAGAACATCGAAACGTCCATCGCCATCATCGGCGTGGCGCCGGCGCGCGCCGTGCGGATCAGGCCCGCCGTTTCGGGCAGCAACTTGGTGAAATAAAAGCGCGCGGTCGCGACCTTCGCCGCGTAAAACGGATCGCCGCCGCCTTCCTTCTCCAGCGCGACCTTGGCCATGCGCGCCCACAGGTAGGCGAACACGAGGTGGCCGCAAACGCGCAGGTAGTCGACCGCGGCCGCGCCCACTTCGTCGGCGTCCTTGAAGGCCTTGATGCCGATCTCGGTGGTGAGCTTGGTCACCTTCTCACCCAGCTCGGCGAGCGGGTTGACGAACTCCTGCATCGCCTCGTTCACGCCCTCTTCCTCGACGAACTCCTGCACCAGCTTGCCGAACTTCTTCAGCCTGGCGCCGTTGTCGGAAAGCACCTTGCGGCCGAGCAGGTCGAGCGACTGGATCGTGTTCGTGCCTTCGTAGATCATGTTGATCCGCGCGTCCCGCACGAACTGTTCCATGCCCCATTCGCGGATGTAGCCGTGACCGCCGAAGACCTGCAGGCAGTGCGAGGTCGAGATCCATGCGTTGTCGGTGAAGAAGGCCTTGACGATCGGCGTGAGCAGCGCCACCAGGTCGGCACTGTCCTTCTTCACTTCTTCATCTTCGCTGGCCATCTCCTTGTCGAGCAGCAGGGTGGTGAAGACCGCCAGCGCGCGGCCGCCTTCGGCGTAGGCGCGCGCGGTAAGCAGCATCTTGCGCACGTCGGGGTGGACGATGATCGGGTCGGCCGGCTTGTCCTTGAACTTGACGCCCGAGAGCGAGCGCATCTGCAGCCGGTCCTTGGCGTAGGCCGCGGCGTTCTGGTACGCCACTTCGGTCAGGCCGAGGCCCTGCATGCCGACGCCCAGACGAGCCGCGTTCATCATCACGAACATCGCGGCCAGGCCCTTGTTCGGCTGGCCGACCAGCGTGCCTTCGGCATCTTCGAGAACGATCTGCGCCGTCGCGTTGCCATGGATGCCCATCTTGTGCTCGAGGCCGCCGCACCAGATGGCGTTGCGCTCACCGATCGAGCCGTCGGCCTTCACTTTCCACTTCGGCACGACGAACAGCGAGATGCCTTTCGATCCGGTCGGCGCATCGGGCAGCCGCGCGAGCACGAGGTGGACGATGTTCTCGACCATGTCGTGCTCGCCGGCCGAGATGAAGATCTTGTTGCCCGTGAGCTTGTAGCTGCCGTCGGCCTGCCCTTCTCTTTCAAAGGGAGTGGCCTTGGTGCGAAGCAGGCCGAGGTCGGTGCCGCATTGCGGCTCGGTCAGGCACATCGTGCCGGTCCAGTGCCCGCTCGTCAGCTTGCCGAGGTAGAGGCGCTTCTGCTCGTCGGTGCCGTGCGTGTACAGGCACTCGTAGGCGCCGTGCGACAGGCCGGGGTACATCGCCCAGGCCTGGTTCGACGAGTTGAGCATTTCGTAGAAGCACTGGTTGACGATGAGCGGCAGGCCTTGTCCGCCGTACTCGGGAGCACAGCTGAGCGCCGGCCAGCCGCCTTCGACGTACTTCGCATACGCGGCCTTAAAGCCGGTCGGCGCCTTCACCTCGTGGCTCGCCTTGTCGAGCGTGCAGCCTTCCTGGTCGCCGACGGCATTGAGCGGCGCGAGCACCTGGCTAGCGAACTTGCCGCCTTCTTCGAGCACGGCGTTGATCGTGTCGGCGTCGATGTCGGCGTGGCGCGGCAAGGCCTTGAGTTCGTCGACGACACCGAGCAACTCGTGCAACACGAACTGCATGTCGCGCAAAGGCGGCGTATAGGAAGGCATGGGGAACTCCTGGAAGAAATCAGACCGTGCGGGCCGGTGCGGCCCAGTGCGCCAGCACGCGCGCGAAGCCGGCGCGGGCCCGCTCTTCGGCGCCGGCATGGCGCAGGAAACGGGCGTCGTGGTGCAGGGCGAGAATCAAACCGTGGATCTCGAACAGCAGTTGGCGCGCGTCGGTATCGGCACGCAGATGCCCTTCGGCGGCGGCCGCGCCGATCGCCCGCTCGAGCGCCCGCTGCCATGTGTTGACCATGTCGACGAGCGCGTCGCGCACCGGCCCGGGCCGGTCGTCGAACTCGACCGCGCCGCTGATGTAGATACAGCCGGAATCGATCTCGACCGAAACGCGCTTGAGCCAGCGGTCGAACAACGTATGCAGGCGCGGCAGGCCGCGCGGCGCTTTCATCGACGGGCGAAACACCTCGTCCTCGAACTTGGCGTGGTACTCGCGAACGACCGAGATCTGCAACTCCTCGCGCGAGCCGAAGTGGGCGAAGACGCCCGACTTGCTCATGCCCGTCACTTCGGCCAAAGCACCGATCGACAAGCCCTCGAGGCCCATCTGCGAAGCGAGCGCGAGCGCGGCGTCGACGATCGCGGCGCGGGTCTGCCGGCCCTTCATCAGGGCCTTCGGTGCGGC
>JAYSMB010000225.1:0-8902 GCA_043725065.1 Burkholderiales bacterium | reverse complement strand
CACGGTCACGCCGGCGAGGGCGATGTGCGCGCCCTTGTTGAAGCCGTGCATGTCCTTGACCACCGCCAGCTCGCCGCCGATCGCCGCCAGGCTGGCGATCGTCGCCACGACCACCAGCGCCAGGATCGTGCGCTGCCCGTCGTCCTGAAGCTGCGCCCGATGCCTCATGTGATTGCTCGACGAGCGGACCATCATGATCGCGGCGAGCAAGACGTAGAGGCCCGAGCCGGCGTTCCAGGCGAACAGCCAGCGCGTCACCGGTTGACTGGCGATCGACGTCGGCAACAGCAAGGCGACCGCGACGGCCACGGCGGTCGCGATGAACAAGCGTGGCCGTGACCGCACCAGGCGCAGGAATCGATTGCGATGCCAGTTCATTTCGTTTTCTCCTTGACCACGGGTCTTTTTTTTGGGCTCGGTGCGCGCCAGCGCGCATGATGCACTGTGCTCGGCACGGCGATTGCCCTTCCCGACACGCCTGCTCCGAATGGGATAGCGGGCGGCACGCGCTCAGGCCCGAGCGCGCTCGCCAACCATCCGCCAACACCTCACCCACCGTACCGACATGAAAAAATCTGCCAAAACCAAGATCATCGAGACCGGCACGGCCCGGCGCCGCGCTCCGCTCGTCACGCCCACCGACCTGAAGGCCGGCTCGACCAAGGACATCGCCGCGGCGATGAACGGCATCCTTGCGGATGTGTTCGCGCTCTACATGAAGACCAAGAACTTCCACTGGCACATGAGCGGCCCGCATTTCCACGACTACCACGTGATGCTCGACGAGCAGTCCGACCAGATCTACGCGATGACCGATCCGATCGCCGAGCGCATTCGCAAGGTGGGCGGCACGACGCTGCGTTCGATCGGGCACATCGCCCGGATGCAGAGAATCTCCGACAACGACGCCGACTACGTGGAGCCTTTGGACATGCTGGCCGAGCTGCGCGAAGACAACAAGACCCTCGCGACGCGCCTGCGCGAAGCGCACGACGTGTGCGACGGACACCGCGACATCGCCACCGCCAGCCTGATCGAAGTCTGGATCGACGAGACCGAGCGGCGCACCTGGTTCCTGTTCGAGGCCAGCCGGCCGGGAGACGCGACGGGGCATTGAGAAATGTCGGCGACCGCCTTGGCGACCGGGCCGCCGCCGTGGTTGGCGCTCGCGAAAGAAGACGGCGTCAACGTCCTCTATCCGCAGGGGCGATGGCGCCTACCGCACGTCGGCGAGATCGAGGCCGAGATCGAGGGCCTGACGCTCGCGGGTGAGCGGAGCTGTGTGATAGATGGCAGCGGGCTCGAGGATCTGGACACTGCGGCCGGCTTTCTCCTGCTGCGGCATCTGGCCGGCCTTGGCTGCGCCACGAGCACGGTCGACGTGCGCAACATGCACGAGGGCCACGAGCGCCTGCTCGCGCTGGTTCGCGAGCGGATGGCCGCGCCCTCGGTGGCGGCGCCGACTGTGCGCCACCCGCTGGTGCAACATGTCGGCGCCGCGACCATCGAGCTGTGGCGCACGCTGCAGACGCACACCGGTTTCATCGGCGTCGTCGCAATCGAAATGTTTGCCTTGCTGCGCCGGCCGCGTCTGTTCCGATTCAAGGAGACTGTCTCGCAGTTCGAGGTCGTGGCGCTCGACGCGATTCCGATCGTCGCGCTGGTCACGCTGCTGATCGGCGTGGTGTTCGCCTACCTGCTCGGCGTGCAGGCGCAACGCTACGGCGCCACGATCTTCGTTGTCGATGGCGTCGGCATCGCCATCTGCCGCGAGCTCTCGCCGATCCTGGTGGCCGTGATCGTCGCCGGCCGCTCGGGCGCAGCCTTCACGGCGCAGATCGGCTCGATGAAAGTGCAGGAAGAAACCGACGCGATCCAGACGCTGGGCTTGTCGCCGATCCAGGTGCTGGTCGTGCCTCGGTTGGTCGCAATCATGGTCGGCCTGCCGCTGCTGGTGTTCGTGGGCGACGTTGCCGGCATCGCCGGTGGCGTGCTGGTCGGTGCGACGCAGCTGGGCATCGCGCCCGAGGCTTTCGCGAGCCGCCTGCATGCGGTGCTGCCGATGAGCGCCTTCGTCGTCGGCATGGCCAAAGCGCCGGTGTTCGCCGCCTTCATCGCCATGATCGCGTGCCGCATGGGCCTCTCGGTCGCGCGCGACGCAAGAAGCGTGGGCGAGCACACGACCTCGACCGTGGTGCAGAGCATCGTCTGGGTGATCGTGCTCGACGCCGCCTTTGCAGTCAGCTTGCAGCGCATGGGAATCTGAATGGAAACCGTGCTCGAGGTGAAAGACATCGTCACGCGCTTCGGCGCCGATGTCGTTCACGACGGCGTGAGCTTCACGGTGCGGCGCGGCGAGGTCGCGGCCCTGATCGGCGGCAGCGGCACCGGCAAGTCGGTGCTGCTCAAGGAAATGATCGGCCTGCTGCGGCCCACGAGCGGCAGCGTGCGCCTGTTCGGCGCCGAGGTGTGGCAATCGGACGAAGAGCAGATGAACGGCCTGCGCCGCCGCTTCGGCATGCTGTTCCAGGACGGCGCCTTGTTCTCGTCGCTGACCGTGGCCGAGAACATCGCCGTGCCGTTTCGCGAAAACACCGATCTTTCTGACAATGTCATCGCGCCGCTGGTGGGCTTCAAGCTCTCGCTCGTCGGCCTGACGCCTGATGTCGGCAAGAAGACGCCGGCCCAGCTCTCGGGCGGCATGAGGAAGCGCGTGGCACTGGCACGCGCGCTTGCCCTCGAGCCCGAGATCCTCTTTCTCGACGAGCCGACCTCGGGGCTCGACCCGATCGGCGCACGCGCCTTCGACAGCCTGGTGCGCGCGCTCAGCGACAGCCTCGGGCTCACGGTCTTCATGGTGACCCACGATCTGGACACGCTGCTTTCCATCATCGACCGTGCGATCGCGCTCTCGGAAGGCAAGGTCATCGCCGACGGCCCGATCGCATCGGTGCTGAAAAGCGAACATCCCTGGATCAGGGAATACTTTTCGGCACGCGCGCCGCACAAGGAAGGAAGCCACTGATGGAACCCGAAGCCAAGTACACGCTCGTCGGCACGTCGGTGCTCGTCCTTCTGGCGCTGGTGACGGCCCCGTCGTCTGGCTCGCGTCGTCCGGCCAGCGCACCGACGTTCAGCGCTACAAGATCTATTTCGCGCGCCAGTCGCTCGAGGGCCTGGACGTGCGCAGCGACGTGCGGATGAAGGGCATCCGCGTCGGCGCCGTGACCGGGTTCTCGTTCTCGGCGCAGCGGCCGGGCACCGTCGAGGTGGTGGTGGGCATCGATCCTGCAACACCGGTCAAGGAGAGCACGCGCGCGGTCGTTGATCGCAACCTGGTCACCGGCCTGGCGACGATCCGCCTGCTGAACCTCAGCGAGGACAGCCCGGCCATGCGGCGGCCAGCACCAGACGAGGGCGACGCCGTGATCGCCGAGGGCGCCTCGCAGTTGCAGCAGTTCTCCGAGACGGTGAACGAGCTCGCGCATCGCCTGGACGAGACCATGCGCCGGATCAACACCACGCTCTCGCCCGAGAACCTGGCGGCTATCACCGAGACGCTGGGCCACCTGCGCACCCTGACGCGCAACGCCGATGGCGTGATCACTCGTCTCGACGGCACGCTGGTCTCGATCGGCCACGCCGCCGACGGCGTGCACACGGCCACCGCTTCGATGAGCGGCGACGTGCACCGGCTCGCCGACCGCTACGACACGCTGGGCGCGGAGACGACGACAAGCATCCGCGATGTCTCGGTCGCCGTGAAGCAGGTGAGCGCCGACGTCTCGCAGTTGGCGCGGCGTACCGAGAGCCTGCTGGTCGACACCGACGCCGAAGTGCGGCTCACCAGCCAGCAGTTGCGCGGCAGCGCCGAGGCGCTCGGCGTCGCTGCGCGCAAATTCCGCGACCCGCGAGCGACGCTGTTCGGCCCCGGCGCCCAGAGCCTCGGCCCCGGGGAGGACCGGCGATGAAGCGGCTCGTTGCGCTGGCCTTCGCCTTCGTTCTCGCCGGCTGCGCCGGGCTCGGCGCCGGGCGGGCGCAGCGCTACTTCGTACTCGAGGCGGCGCCTTCGCAGCTCGTCGCCGCCACGGTGAAGCGCGACGCGATGTTGCTCGTCGAGCCCACCACCGCGTCGGCCTTCTACGACACGCAGGAGATCATCTTCAGCCGCGTGGCCGGGCAGCGCGCCTACTACCAGTTCAGCAGCTGGACCGAGCCGCCCAACCGTGCCCTGTCCGCCCCGCTGGCGGCGCGACTCGAGCTCGCCGGCGCCTTCCGCGGCGTCGCCGAGACGACGAGCAGCGTCCGCGGCAGCGTGTTGTTGCGGAGTCATCTGGTAGAGGTCTATCACGACGCGACCTCGGTTCCGGGCAGCGCCAAGGTCACCATCGCTGCCGAGTTGAGCGATTCGGCGGGACGCATGCTGCTGGCGCGCAAGACCTTCGTCGCCTCGGTGCCGGTGCGCTCGCACGACGCTGCCGGCGCGGTGCAGGGATTCAACGAGGCCTTCGGCACGATCCTGGACGAAATCGCGGTGTGGGCAGGCAGCGCCGCCGCCAATCGCTGAAGCGGTGCGTCCCTCGCCGGGGCGCTCGAACAAAAAAAGTTGGAGTCGACTGTCGATCCGGCCGTAGTGTCGCGTCCTCAAGGCGACCCCGGCCGTCGGGGCGAACCGAAAGGAACGAAATGCACTACATCATCCTGATCTACGGCGACGAGAAGAACTTCGCCAAGATGGCCGATGACCCGAAGGCGCAAGAGCAGATGTATGCCGCCTTCACACAATACGGCGGCGACATGCAGGCGGCCGGCGTGCTGCGCGGCGGCGCCGAGCTGAAACCGACGCACAGCGCCACCACCGTGCGGGTCAGGAACGGCAAGACCGTGACCACCGACGGCCCGTTCGCCGAAACCAAGGAGCAACTCGGCGGCTACTACCTGATCGACGTGCCCAACCTCGACGACGCGGTGCACTGGGCGGCGCGCTGCCCGGCGGCGATGGGCGGCTCGATCGAGGTTCGGCCGCTCGGCCACTCGGCGCCCAGCGACAAGTAGAGATCAACGACCGCAGCGCGACGGGTCGGTTCGGCCCCGCGCTAAACGAAAGGCTCGTCATGACATCCTTCCCGACCATCTCGGCCACCGTGGCCGCCCTCATCGGCCTGCTCGCCGTGCTGCTTGCCGTGCGAGTCATCGTCCTTCGCGGACGCTTCAAGGTCAACGCCGGCGACGGCGGCCACCCTCCGCTCGGACAGGCGATCCGGGCCCATGCCAACCTCGTCGAACACGCGCCGCTGGCGTTGATCGTGCTCGCCTTTGCCGAGGCGAGCGTGGCTTGGCGCTGGGTCATCATGATCCTGGGCGTGGCGCTGTTGATCGCGCGCCTGGCCAGCGCGTGGGGCCTCAGCCATTCTCTCGACGGAAGCACGGGCCGCCAGGCGGGCGCGGGGCTGACGATGCTGGTCACCGTCGTCGCCTCGCTGCTCATCCTCTATCGGGCCGTGCTGATGATGTGACGATAGGCCCGCTTCCGGTCGATCGAGCGAGCGCCGCACGATGCTGACGCCGATCATCGACGGCATCTGCCGCACCGAGGGTCCGCGCCTGCTGGCCGGCCTGATCCGCCGCGTCGGCGACTTCGAGCTCGCCGAAGACGCGATGCAGGACGCCTTCACCAGGGCGCTCGAGGTCTGGCCGGCGCAGGGTTTGCCGGCGGCGCCGGCGGCGTGGCTCACCACGGTGGCACGGCGCCGAGCGCTCGATCTGCTGCGGCGCCGCGCCACCGGTCCGCTCTACACCGACGAGCCGCCCGACATCGCCGCACCCGAGCCCGAGCCCTACGCCGGCGACAGCGCGGCGCTGTCGGGCGTCGAAGACGATCGGCTGCGCCTGGTCTTCACGTGCTGCCATCCGGCGATCGCGCAGCCGGCGCAAGTGGCGCTGGCCCTGCGCACGCTGGGCGGCCTGTCGACGCGCGAGATCGCGCGCGCTTTTCTCGAACCCGAGGCGACGACGGCGCAGCGTCTGGTGCGGGCCAAGCGCAAGATTCTCGACGCCCGGATTCCGTACGAAGTGCCGTCGCGCGAGCTGCTGCCGGAGCGACTGCAAGCCGTGCTCGGCGTCGTCTACCTGGTCTTCAACGAAGGCTATGCGACCACCGAGCACGACGGCCTGATCCGCCCCGATCTGTGTGCCGAGGCGATCCGACTGGCGCGTCTGCTCGTCGTCTTGATTCCCGACGAACCCGAGGTGCAGGGCCTGCTCGCGCTGATGCTGCTGCACGATGCGCGCCGTGCCACGCGCATCGGCAGCGACGGCGCGCTGGTGCCGCTGGAAGAGCAGGACCGCGGTCGCTGGCAGCACGACGAGATCGCAGACGGACTGGCCGTACTCGAGGCGGCCTTGCTGCAACGCCGGCGCGGTCCCTATCAGTTGCAGGCAGCGATCGCCGCGCTGCACGCGCAGGCGGCTCGCGCCGACCAGACCGACTGGCAGCAGATCGCCGTTCTCTACAGTGGTCTGCTTAGCGAGCAGCCTGGGCCGGTCGTCGAGCTCAACGCCGCGGTCGCGCTGGCGATGGCGCAAGGGCCCGAACACGGGCTGGCCTGGATCGAACGGCTGGAGCAAGGAGGCGAGCTCGCGGGCTATCACCTGCTGCCTGCGGCGCGTGCCGATCTGCAGCGGCGGCTCGGCCGACCGGCCGAAGCGGCCGTCGCCTATCGAGCCGCGCTCGCGCTGGTGCGCAATCCGGCCGAGCGCCTCTACCTCGAACGGCGCCTTGCCGAGTGCAGTGCCGGCGCGGGCTGAGGCACCGCCTCGCCGTCAGGCGCGAAAGCTCGTCTCGGCAATGATTTCGAGCGGCACAACCTCGACCACACCGCCGGCGACGCGGCGCGTCTCTTCGGTGTAGGGGCGAAAGAAGTCCTTGCTTTGCAGGGCGGCGGTGGCCTCGTCGCTCATCGGCGTGGCGAGGTGGTAGTAGCCCGGCCCGTTCGTTTCCTTCATGCAGCGATAGGCGATCTTTCCCTTGAGATCGGGATCGGTGTCGAGGGCAGCGATGAAGCGGCCGATCTCCTTGTGCCAGTCCTCGGGCGTCCCTTCCTTGAACTGGTACTTGATGAGAAAGCTTTTCATGTCGGGCTCCTGATTGCCCCCTCTCCCGCTCGCGGGAGAGGGCTGGGGTGAGGGTCGGGGTTCATTCCTGTGCGGTCGGCCGCGCCGGCTCGCCACGGAAGATCGCGGCGTGGTGGGCGGCGAACGCGTCGAAGCTGGTCGCTGGGCGGCCGAGCAAGGCTGCCGCGTCAAGGTGCACCTCGCTCTCCTTGCCTTTGCGCCGCTCGGCGAAGAGCTCGGCCAGCGCATCCACCAGGTAGGCGGGCATGCCGGCGGCGAGTTGCGCTTTCTTCGCGTATTCGGGCGCGACATCGACATAGCGGATCGTCTTGGCGGTGACCTTCGAGAGCTTCTCGGCGACCTCGGTCATGGTCAGTGCCTCGGGTCCCGTGAGCGGATAGATCTTTCCCTCGTGCCCCGCGCCGGTAAGGGCGATCACGGCGACCTCGGCGATGTCGCCGACGTCGCTCCGGCATGATCCCGGAGAGCTTGACGACATGTGCGACGCCAGCCAGTCGCGCCGCGTCGATGAAGTTCGTCTGCACGTCGAGCATCACCGGATCCGACGACGAAATGAGCATCGCGCGATCGATGCCGCGCAGCGCCGGAATCAGCGTCTCGGGCCGCGCCATGTCGCCTTCGACGACCTCGACGCCGGGCAGCGAAGACAACGCTGCGGCGCGGCTTGCATTTCGCACCAGCGCCCGCACCGGAGTGCCGCGGGCCGACAGTCGGCGCAGCAACTCGCCACCGGTCGCGCCGGTTCCGCCTGTCACGAGAATCATGGTCATCGCCTCCCGGCCCGGGGTGGAACCGGACTGCGGCTGATTGGGCGCGTGTAGGAGCGACTGTGCAAGTATGGACAAAAACGATACTATGATTTCGACCATGCCGAATACGAAGTCGAAACCCGCCTGCGGCTGCCCGGTGGCCGCGTTCCAGAAGATGATCAGTGGCAAGTACAAGCTACGCATCGTCTGGGACCTGAAGGACGGGCCGCTTCGCTACAGCGAGATCCGAAGCGGCCTGCTGAGGGGCACCGAGGGAACAGGTGAGATCGCGCCGCGGGTCCTGAGCCGCGAGTTGAAGGCGCTGGCCGAGACCGGCCTGATCGATCGCAAGGACTTCGGCGTGGTTCCGCCCAAGGTCGAATACCGGCTTACCGCCAAGGGCAAGAGCTTCGTTCCGGTCATCGCCGCGATTCGCGACTGGGGTTCGACCCATCTCGGCGAACGCATGCGCGAGGTCGCCGCGGCATAGCGGCGCCGACTTCGCCAAAAAACGCGGGCTTCCACAGGGTTGCAAAACTCGTCTTCGCGCCAGAATAGGCATCACTACAACGACGGAGACAGACATGACTGGAGCGAACGGAAACGGTCGTGTGGTGCTCGTCACCGGCGGCATGGGCGGCCTCGGCGAGACGATCTCGACCAAGATGGCCGACGCCGGCTACCGCGTCGTCGTCACCTACTCGCCGGGCAACAAGACCTCGGGCGAATGGCTCGCAGCGATGAAGGCCAAGGGCTACGAACCCCTCGCCGTGGCCTGCGATGTCGCCGACATCGACTCGTGCACGCGGGCCGTGGCGGAGGTGTTGAGCAAGGTCGGCGCGGTCGACGTGCTGGTCAACAACGCCGGCATCACCCGCGACATGACCTTCAAGAAGATGGACAAGGTCAACTGGGACGCCGTCATGCGCACCAACCTCGACAGCCTGTTCAACATGAGCAAGCAGGTCGTCGACGGCATGGTCGAGCGCGGCTGGGGCCGCGTCATCAACGTCTCGTCG
>JAYSMB010000224.1:0-5155 GCA_043725065.1 Burkholderiales bacterium | reverse complement strand
GTCGAAGCCGACTTCGAGCGCGCGCGAAAGCTGGTGCACGACGATCGAGGTCGGCTGGCGAGGTGTGGCGCGTGCGTTCATCGAGGGGTGTCCTGGAGCCGCCGCAGTGTATCGAAGCACTCTGGCCCCGAGAGCGTCGGGGACAAGCGAGTGCGCGGTTTACGCCACAGGCTGGCGTCTTGCGTTTGTGGGCTTGGCTGACGCGCAGCGGCGGACCGGCGAGAACGAACGATGTTGCGGCGCGTTCAGCGCCGCGACGGTTCGATCGCAGCCGCCCTCTCGGAGCGAGCACCGCAGGGCAGCCCGGCCGCAGGCCGGGCCGCGAGCGTCCTGCCCGCGGCCGGGGCACGCCCGACGCTGCAGCGCGAAAACCAGAAGGTGCCCGCGCTCAAACCGAATCGACCGTCTCCGTCCCCGGCGCCCTGCGCACATGCCGGGCCAGCGTGCGGCGCAGCTTCGGCGCGTCGATCGGCTTGGTCAGGAAATCGTTCATGCCGGCGGCCAGCGCCAGATCGCGTTCGGAGACGAGCGCGGCGGCGGTGAGGGCGATGATGGGCAGGGTGCGCGGGCCCCAGGCCTTGCGCAGCTCGATCGCCGCTTCATGGCCGCTCATCACCGGCATTTGCACGTCCATGAGCACCAGGTCGAAGGGCCGGCCGCGGCGCGCGGCTTCATGCACGGCCTCGACCGCCATCCGGCCGTCGCGCGCCTCGGCGACATCGACACCCCACTGCGCCAGCGTCGCGGCGGCGATCATCATGTTGACCGGGTTGTCTTCGCCAGAAGGATGCGCGCGTCGTGCAACTGCTCGCACTCGCTCGCTTCGCTGGCCAGCGAAGCGCCCGGCAGCACGCCGGGTGCGAGCGGCAGTTCGGCCCAGAAGATGCTGCCTTCGCCCGGCTTGCTTTCGACGCCGACCTCGCCGCCCATCAGTTGTGCGAGTTGGCGGCAGATCGACAGTCCCAGGCCGGTGCCGCCTAAGCGCCGCGTCGTCGACGAGTCGCCTTGCGAGAACGGCTGGAACAGCAGACGCTGCAATTGCGCGTCGACACCGGCGCCGGTGTCGACGACGGCGCGCCGCACGCCGTTGGTTCGCCCCGGCTCGGCGACGATGCGAACGCCGCCTTCGGCTGTGAACTTGACGGCGTTGGTGATGTAGTTGCCGAGGATCTGGCGGATCCGCATCGGGTCGCCCATGACGACGGCGGCGAGCCGCGCGTCGATCTCCAGCTCGAAGACGAGCCCCTTCGATTCGGCGAGCGGGCGATACGAGGCCCGCACCGCGGCGAGCAGTTCGCGCATGTCGAAGGCGCTGGCCTCGAGCGTGAACTTGCCGGCTTCGATCTTCGAGAAATCGAGGATGTCGGAGAGGATGCCTTCGAGCCCCTGCGCGGAGGCCAGGATTTGTTCGAGGTGGAGCTTGCGCGTGGCCGGGGCAATCGTCTCGCGCAGGGCCAGACGGGCCAGGCCGAGCAGGCCGTTCAGCGGCGTGCGGATCTCGTGGCTGGTGTTGGCGAGGAAGGCGCTCTTGGCCCGGCTCGCCGCCTCGGCCGCGTCGCGCGCCGCGGCCAGCGCGGCGTCGAGTCTGCGCCGCTCGGTCACGTCTTCGGCGACCCAGATCGTGCCGCCCTGGCCCGGCCGCGCCGGGTCTACGGCTTGGCCGAGCAGACGGCACCAGAAGCGGCTGCCGTCCTGCTTCTTCATTTCGCGCTCGACCTCGAAGGGCTCGCCGGCCGAGAGCAGCGGCCCGGCGACGCGGCCGATCTCGGCGTAGTCGGCCTCGTCGACCCAGACCACCGCCCCGGGCTGCCCGGCGAGCTGGCCTGCGGCCCAGTCGAAGATCGCCTCGAAGCGCGGATTGGCCTGGACGAAGCGACGGTCGCGCGTCAGCGCGATGCCGATCGAGGCGCGCTCGAAGATCGCCGCGTGCTCGAGCCGCGTCTGCACCGAAGCCGTCACATCGCGCGCGTTGACGACCATGTAGGAACGTCCGTCCATCCGGAAGAGTGCCGCCGAAAGCAGCACCGAGACGACCGTTCCGGACCGGGTGAGGAGCCGGGCCGGCATTTCCTCGACCCGACCGCCGCTCGCTTCCATCGCGGCGCGCAAGCGTGCGCTGTCGCCGGCGTCGTGCCAGAGGCCAAGCTCGTCGCCTGAGCGACCGATGACTTCGTCCGGCCGGTACCCGGTCAGGCGCGTGAACGCGGCGTTGACGAGCGTGAGCTTGCCGCTCTCGACCTCGGACAGCGTGATGCAGTCGGGGCTGGTCGCCAACAGGTGCGAGAGCATCGCCTCCGAACGACGCAGCGCTGCCTCGGCCGCGAGGCGCGCCGTGATGTCGAACATGATCGTCAGCGTCGCCGGGCCGCCCGCCGCATCGACACGAACGCCGGTCGCCTGGACGCTGACCGGCCGGCCGGCCGTCGACGGTGCGGGCATGGAAGTCGCGCACCGGCACGCCATCGCCGACAGGCAGTGCTTCGAGCTGCTCGATCCGCTCGAGCGCACGCTGCCGCGATTCGCCCGCCGGGTGCAGGTCGGCCATCCGGATCCCGCGCATCGTCTCCGTGCTGGCGAATCCGAACAAACGGGCCGCCGACGGATTGGCGTCGAAGACGATGCCGTGGCGGTGCAGGAAAATCGGCGAAGGCGAGCTCTCGAACAACTCGCGATAACGTGTCTCGCTTGCCGCGTAGGCGCGCTGGGCGCGGATCTCGTCGGTGACGTCGCGGGCGACGCCCCAATAGCCGTCGAACACGCCTTCTTCGGTGAAGCGCGGCTCGCCGCTGACGCTGTGCACACGGGCCTGTCCGTCGAAGGCTCGGCGGCGCACGATCAGGCCGCTGAACGGGCGGTGCGCTTCGAGGTCGGCCCGGTGCAGATCGAGCTGCGCTTCGCTCATGCCGATGTCGGGCAAGTCCCAGGGCGTGTGGCCCAGGCGCTGCGCGAGCACGGCCGGGTCGATCGCGCCGCGCGGATCCGAAACGAGGGTGAAGCGGAAGTCCCGGTCCTGCTCCCAGTACCAGTCGGCGACGAGGCGCAGCGCCTCGCGCGACTGCTGTGCCAGACGCTCGGCCACGCGCAGGCGCCGAGAGAGCACGCGCACCGCCAGCGCGCTCGCGACCAGCGCCGCGCCGGCGACGAGAGCGAGCAGGCCAAGAGCACGACCTTCGGCGCCACCCGCGTCGAACATCAGGCCGATGGCGGCGGCTGCGAGCAGCGCGCTGGCGACGACGACGACCGCGACCGCGGCCCACGGAGTGCGGCGCGGCAGGGTGCTCCGGTCCGCTCCCTGCGCCATCGTCCGCCTCAGGCGAAGGCCGCGCTTCGCGCCGAGGCCAGCTCGCGTCGTGCGGCCTGGGCAGCGCGGCGCGAGGCGGCCGCGAAATCGGCGCCGCGCGCGTCGGCCGGATAGAGCACGGCGCGCGACGAGCTGACGATGATCGGCGCCGTCGTCGTGCCGCCTTCGCCGCGCCAACCGGCGCGCACGGTCGCGGCGGCGTCGCCGCCCTGCGCGCCGATGCCGGGGATGAGCAGAGGCAGGTGCGGCGCCAGTTCACGCACCCGCGCGATCTCGGCCGGGAAGGTGGCGCCGACGACCAGACCGACCTGCCCGTTCGTGTTCCACGGCCCGGCCGCCAGCCGCGCGATGTGCTCGTAGAGACGCTCGCCCGAGGCCAGGCGTTGGTCCTGGAGGTCGGCGCCGCCGGGATTGGACGTGCGGCACAGCAGGATCACGCCCTTGCCGGCGTGGCGAAGATAGGGCTCGATCGAATCGAAGCCGAGCAGCGGCGAAAGCGTGACTGCGTCGGCGCCATAGCGGTCGAACACCTCACGCGCGTACTGCTCGGCGGTCGAGCCCATGTCGCCGCGCTTGGCGTCGAGGATCACCGGCACCTCGGGCGCCGAGTCGTGGATGTACGCGATCAGGCGCTCGAGCTGTTCTTCGGCGCGGTTCGCGGCGAAGTAGGCGATCTGCGGTTTGTAGGCGATGACCAGATCGTATGTCGCGTCGACGACGCCCGAGCAGAAATCGAAGATGCGAGAAGGGTCGTCCTTCATCGGTTCGGGAAAGCGCGACGGGTCGGGGTCGAGGCCGACGCACAGCATCGAATCGTTGGCGCGCTCCGCGCCGGCGAGCTTGTCGATGAAGCTCATCACGCCGCGAACTTGTTGGCGATTGCCGCCGCGATCCCCTCGGCGCCGACTTCGCGCCGCGCCAGTTCGGCGGCTTTGCCGACGTAGCTGCGGGGCGTCATGGCAAGCAATCGCTCGCGTTCTCCACCCGGGATGCTCACGCCGCGGATGAACCCATGCAAGGCGTCTTTCGTGATCGCCTTGCCGCGCGTCAATTCCTTGAGCTGCTCGTAGGGGTTGGCGATGCCGTAGCGGCGCATCACGGTCTGCACCGGCTCGGCCAGCACTTCCCAGGCGGTGTCGAGGTCGGCGTCGATGGCGGTGGGGTCGGCGCCGAGCTTGGACATGCCGCGCGCCAGCGAATCGAGCGCGAGCACGGTGTGGCCGAAGGCGACACCCATGTTGCGCAGCACCGTGCTGTCGGTCAGGTCGCGCTGGAAGCGCGAGATCGGCAGCTTCTCGCTCATGTGCGCGAGCAGCGCATTGGCGATCCCGAAGTTGCCTTCGGCGTTCTCGAAGTCGATCGGGTTGATCTTGTGCGGCATCGTGCTCGAACCGACTTCGCCGGCCAACGTCTTCTGCGTGAAGTAGCCGAGGCTGATGTAGCCCCAGGCGTCGCGGCACCAGTCGATCAGGATCGTGTTGCAGCGCTTCACCGCATCGAACAGCTCGGCGGCCGCGTCGTGCGGCTCGATCTGCGTGGTATGTGTGTTGAAGACCAGGCCGAGCCGCTCTTCTACGACGCGGCGCGCGAACGCTTCCCAGTCGAAGTCGGGATACGCGGCGAGGTGGGCGTTGTAGTTGCCGACCGCGCCATTCATCTTGGCGAGCAGCGGCACGACTTCGATCTTCGCGCGCGCTCGCGCCAGCCGCGCGGCGACGTTGGCGATTTCCTTGCCGAGCGTCGTCGGCGTCGCGGTCTGGCCGTGGGTTCGCGAGAGCATGGGCTGGGCGGCGTGCTCGGCGGCCTTTGCCCGCAGCGTCGCCAGCACGGCGTCGAGCGCGGGCAGCAGCACGT
>JAYSMB010000223.1:0-2456 GCA_043725065.1 Burkholderiales bacterium | reverse complement strand
CCTGGTATTCCGTGCGTCTCGCCGCCATCAAGGGCGTTACCGAGGAAACCACCACCGGTGTGCATCGCCTGTACCAGATGCACCAGCGCGGCGAACTCAAGTTCCCGGCCATCAACGTCAATGACTCGGTCACCAAGTCCAAGTTCGACAACCTCTACGGCTGCCGCGAATCGCTGGTCGACGGCATCAAGCGCGCCACCGACGTGATGATCGCCGGCAAGGTCGCTTGCGTCGCCGGCTACGGCGACGTCGGCAAGGGCTCGGCACAGGCACTGCGCGCGCTTTCAGCGCAGGTTTGGGTGACCGAGATCGACCCGATCAACGCTCTGCAGGCGGCGATGGAAGGCTACAAGGTCGTGACCATGGAGTACGCCGCCGACAAAGCCGACATCTTCGTCACCTCGACCGGCAACAAGGGCGTGATTCGCCACGAGCACATGCTGGCGATGAAGGACCAGGCGATCGTCTGCAACATCGGCCACTTCGACAACGAGATCGACATCGCTTCGGTCGAGAAGTACGAGTGGGAAGAGATCAAACCGCAGGTCGACCACATCATCTTCCCCGACGGCAAGCGGATCATCCTGCTCGCCAAGGGGCGGCTGGTGAACCTCGGCTGCGGCACGGGCCATCCGAGCTTCGTCATGTCTTCGAGCTTCGCGAACCAGACGATCGCGCAGATCGAGCTGTTCACGCACAGCGACTTCTACGAGGTCGGCAAGGTTTACGTCCTGCCCAAGCATCTCGACGAGAAGGTGGCGCGGCTGCACCTGAAGAAGGTCGGCGCGATGCTGACCGAGTTGAGCGACGAGCAGGCCACCTACATCGGCGTGCCCAAGCAAGGGCCGTACAAGCCGGACAGCTACCGGTACTGATTGACCGCCACTCGCAGTGGCGCCAGAATGGAACCATGGTTCCATCATGGAGGCGACAATGGCAGTCAATTTCTCGATCAAGGGCGTTCCTGAGGCGACCGCGGCGCGGCTTCGCGAGCGTGCCGAGCGCAACCATCGTTCGCTGCAGGGCGAACTGATGGCGATCATCGAGAGCGCGGCTCTTGGCCGGGATCAGGTCGAACGCTCGACCGAAACCAGTGCGGCGCGTGGCCTGCGCACGATCGAGGAGATCGCGGCGGAGCATCGCCTGCGCTTTCCGGATCCGATCCGGCGCGAGCCACTCGCCGTGGACATTCTTCGTGCGGACCGGGATGCGCGGTGAAGCAGAAGCGCAGCGAGCGAGCGCCAGCGCTCGTGGTCGCCGAGCCGCCCGCCGTCTATCTTGCACGCGCGCCGATGGTGGTGGATTGCAGCGTTCTGAGCGCCGTTCTGTTCGAGGAAGTGATGCGCGACGACGCGATGCGCCGCTTGGCAGGTCGTGCTCTACATGCGCCGACGCTGATCGATCACGAAATGGCGAGCGTCGCACTGAAGAAGAAGCGCCTTGGCTGGCCGGCCGAATCGATAGCCGCGGCGCTCGCCGACTATTCGACGCACGCACTGCAGCTGCATCGCATCGACGTCTCGGCACAACTCGCGCTCGCGGAGCGGTACACGCTGTCAGCGTACGACGCCGCGTACCTGGCCCTGGCGGCGGCGCTGAAGGCGCCTCTCGCCACCTTCGATCGCAAACTCGGCGCCGCGGCGACGCGGCATCTGGGTTCACTGGATTGATTCACTCGGCCGCCGCACCATGCTACGGGCAGACCAGCTGGGCGAGAAAGGCCTGACATGAGCGACCTCCGCTTGCCGGTGCCGGTGAGCTTCGAGTTCTTTCCGCCGAACACACCGGTGGGCAGCGAGAAGCTGAAGACCGTCGTCCGCGAGCTCTCGGCAGCGCAGCCCGAATTCTTCAGCGTTACTTACGGCGCCGGCGGCGCGACGCGCGACAAGACGCTGGCCACCGTCGCCGACATCGCCGCGCTCGGCCAGGAAGCGGCGCCGCATCTCTCGTGCGTCGGCTCGACGAAGGAGAGCATCGCGCAGATCCTCGCCACCTATCGAGCGCAGAAGATCCGCCGCCTCGTCGCCTTGCGCGGCGATCTGCCGAGCGGCACCGCCACGGCCGGCGAGTTCCGCTATGCGAACGAGCTGATCTCGTTCATCCGCGAAAAAGAAGGCCGCGACTGGTTCATCGAAGTCGCCGCCTATCCCGAGTACCACCCGCAGCAGCGCTACGCCCGGCGCGACCTCGAACACTTCGCGGCCAAGGTGAAAGCGGGCGCCGACTCGGCGATCACGCAGTTCTTCTTCAACCCCGACGCCTACTTTCACTACGTCGACGAGGTCCGCGCGCTCGGCGTCGAGGTGCCGATCGTCCCCGGCGTCATGCCGTTTCACAACTTCGCCAAGATCGCCCAGTTCGCGGCCCGTGACGGCATCGAGATTCCGCGCTGGGTGGCGCTGAAGATGGAAGGCTTCATGGACGACACGGCGTCGATCCGCGCCTTCGGGCTCGAC
>JAYSMB010000222.1:0-5626 GCA_043725065.1 Burkholderiales bacterium | reverse complement strand
GCCAGCCAGCCTGGAACAGCGTCAAAAATGCGTCGTTGGGCGAACTGCGTGCCGACGGCTATCCGACGGCGGCATGGCAATCGACGCACGCGAAAGTCGATGCGACCGCCGGCACGGCCGCGCTCGAAGTCACCATCGAAGGCGGCCCCCTGTTCCGGCTCGGCCCGATCCGCGTCGAAGGCGTGAGCCGCTACGACGAAACGGCGGTGCGGCGCCTGGCCACCTTCTTCGGCGGCGAGGCCTACAGCGAAAAGCTTTTGCTCGACTACCAGGAGCGCATCGTCAAGGTCGGCCTGTTCGAAGGCGCCTCGGTCGAGCTCGACGCGACCGGGCCGCCAGAGGCCGCGCCGGTCGTCGTCAAGGTCAAGGAGTTGACGCAGCAGTCGGCGACCTTCGGTGTCGGCTACAGCGCCAACACCGGTCCGCGCGTCTCGCTCGAGCACTACGACCGCAAGGTGTTCGGCCAGCCGTGGATCGCGCACAGCACCCTGACCTACGGCGCCGACCTCAAGTCGATCGGCACCGAGTTCACCTCGTACCCGCACGACGACCTGTGGCGCAACCTGGCCGCCGCCAACATCGAGCAACTGCGCGCCGCCGACGAAACGCGCGACAGCTGGACCACGCGGCTCGGCCGCTCGCAGGACCTCTCGCGCTTCGAGCGCGTCTATTACCTCGAGGCCTCGCACGCGCAGGTCTCGAGCGCGCCGCTCACGACTTCGAGCGAGGCGGTCTCGGTCAACTACCACTGGCTGCGCCGCGACCTCGACAACATCCTGATGCCGACCGAAGGCACGGCCCTCTCGCTGCAAGGCGGTGCCGGCGTCGGCCAAGGCGTGGAGACGCGCTCCAACATCGCCGGCGAGACGCGCAGCCGTGGCCCGTTCGTTCGCGCCTACGCGCGCTACAGCTGGTACCGGCCGTTCGGCGGCTGGTTCGCGAACGCGCGGGTCGAAGCGGGCGAGGTGTTCGTGCACAGCCGGATCGCCGTGCCCGACACCGTGCTGTTCCGTGCCGGCGGCGAAGACTCGGTGCGCGGCTACGGCTACCGCACGCTCGGGCCGAGCGTGAACGGCGCCGTGGTCGGCGGCCGGGTTCTGCTGACCGGCAGCGTCGAGATGGAACATCCGCTGACCGATCGCATGCCCGCTTTGCTGGGCGCGGTGTTCGTCGATGCCGGCAATGCCGCCGATCGCTGGAACAAGATTCATCCCGTGCTCGGCTATGGCGTCGGGCTGCACTACCGCAGCCCGGTCGGGCCGCTGCGGCTGGACCTTGCGTACGGCCAGAACGAGAAGCGCTTGCGCGTTCACGTGAGCGTGGGCATCACGTTCTGATCGGCGACGCGATGGCCGACGAGTCTTCGAGCTCCGACCTGCCGCCCAGCGCGCCGGCGCGCGCCGCGCCGCGTCGTTGGGCGCGATGGCTGGGCGGCGGCGTGGCGGCGCTGGTCGTGCTCGTCTCGGTGGCGCTGGTGCTCCTGTGGTGGGCAGTGCGCAGTGCGACCGGAAGCGCGTGGCTGGTAACGCTGGTTCCGCAGCTGACGATCGTCGCACCGCAGGGCTCGCTGCTGGGCGACTTTGCCGCCGAGCGCATCGACATCACGCTGCCGGGAACCAGCGGCGTGCTGCGCCTCGACGCGCCGCGCTGGCACTCGCTGGACGCGAGCCGCGGCGACCACGGCAGCTGGCTGCACCTGAGGATCGCGACACTGCACGCCGACCGCGTCACGCTGCTGCGCGGCCCGAGCCCCGCGCCCGCGGCGAGTGAACCGTCGTCGCCACCGGGCACGCTGCGTCTGCCGGTCGAGATCGAGATTCTGGAAGCGAGCGTCGACGAACTGCGCTTCGGCGCCGCCGACGACGCGCCGAAGCTGCGCGCGATCCGCGGCCGAATTCATCTCGGCGACGAAGGCGGTGCGACGCATCGCTTCGACGCGCTTGCGGCGACCCACGATCGGGTGACAGCCTCCGGCAACGCGACCATCGCTGCCGATGCGCCCTTCTTGATCGGCGTGCGGCTCGCATTGGCGTCGTCGGAGTCGACACCCGCATGGCAGGCCAACGCGAGCGCCGACGGCCCGCTCGAGGCGCTGAACGTCGCGGCAACGGCTCGCGTCTCACCTTCGCCGACGCAGGCTGCCCAATCGCTCGACGCCAAGGCCGTGGTCCGGCCCTTCGCCGCCTGGGCGCTCGGCGAATTGGATGCGTCGACCGACGCGCTCGACCTCTCGGCCTTCGCGAGCGGCGCGCCGGCAACGACGCTGAGCGGCCACGCGATCGCGACCACCAGCGGCATCGACCGCCCCGCCGTCGTCTCGGTCGAGCTGCGCAACGCGCGCGCCGGCCGCTGGAACGAGGGCCTGTTGCCGGTGCGGGTACTCAGCGCCGAATTGCGCGCGCGCCCCGACGACCCGCGCGTGATCGACATCCAGACGCTCTCGGCCGAGCTCGGCTCGAGCCGGCTCACCGGCGGCCGCATCGTCGCGCGCGGACGCTGGACGCCGGATCGCTGGAACGTCGAAGTCGACGTCGACAAGGTCCAGCCTTTCGCGCTCGATGCACGTGCGCCCGAGACGGCGCTCGACGGCAAGGCTTCGGCCGTGGGCACGGGCTTTGGCTCGACCGGCACGGCTGGCGCGCGAGCGGTCGAGCTGATCGCCGACCTGGTCGGTCAGCTCTCCGACCGCCGCCTGCCGCGTGCCGCGCCACGCAGCGCGCGCTTGCGCCTCGAAGCGCGGGCCAGCGAGAACGAGATCGATCTGCGCAGCGCGGAGGCGAGCCTCGGCGGTGCGAAGGCGACGCTCGTCGGCAAGCTGCATCGCAGCACGACGAATGCGCCCTGGCAGGCCACGGGCCACTCGACCATGATCGACTTCGATCCCGCGCCGTGGTGGCCGGGCAGCGCCGATTCGTTGCTGGCGCGCGGCGCGAACCGCTTGAACATGAAGGGCGAATTCGACCTCGGCTTGCGTGCCGATGCCGGCGCGCCCGCTTTCGACCAGCTCGTGGCGACCCGCGGGACCGCGAAGCTCTCGCTCTCCGACAGCACGCTCGCCGGCGTGCCGCTGCAAGGTGAAGCGAGCTTCGCGAACAGCGATGGAACGGCGCGGCCGGCGTTCGACATCGTCGCCGCCGGCAACCACGTCAACGGCCAGGGCCGGATCGGCTCGGCAAGTGCGCAGGACAGCTGGCAGTTGGCAGTCGACGCGCCGCAACTGGCACGACTGGCGCCGCTCGCGCGCGCACCCGGCAGTGCAGCGTCGGCGCCGGTCGTCGCCGGCACCTTGAAAGCGACGGCCCGCATCGATGGTCGCTGGCCCGACCTGAAAAGCGAAGGCGAGCTGCACGGCGCGGCGCTTCGCTACGACAGCGTCACGGTTCGCCAGGCCGAGGGCCGCTGGCGACTCGGCAGCGCCAGCGATGCGGCGATGACCGGCACGCTGGCCCTCGACGGCATGACCGTGTCGGGCCGCGACATCGCGCGGGTTCGCGCCCAACTGAGCGGCACCGCGCGCGCCCACAAAGTCGAGCTGCGCGTCGAATCGGATGCCTTGCCGCCCGAGTGGGTCGATATGGTCGCCGCGTCGCGCGGCGCGTCCGGCGTCGTCGCAGGATCGACGGCCGCGGCCACGCTGGCGGCATCGGCTCCGGTGGCAGAGTCGACTGCGGCCGCTACGCAACCCACCGGCCGCAGCGCCGTCGTACTGAGCCTCGAGGGCGGCCTGGTCGACGCCGCGGGCGAGCGTGCCGCGGGATGGGCCGGCACGCTGCACGAACTCGTCGCGCAAGGCCTGGTCGCGCCGAGCCGCACCTGGCTCAGCGCGCACGAGCTTCGCGGCAATGTCTTCTGGGGCGGTGGGCCGCCGCGCGCAAGTCTCGAACCGGGGTCGGCCGAGCTTCTCGGCGCCACGACGCGCTGGAGCCGCGTGGTCTGGCAAGGCAACGACGCGCACGGCGCCGGCGCGAAGCTCGAAGCTTCGGCCACGATCGACCCTTTGCCGATCGCGCCGCTTCTTCGCGCGATACAGCCCGACTTCGGCTGGGGCGGCGATCTGGCCGTGAGGGCGCGCATCGATATTCGCGGCGCACCAACGGTCAGCGTCGATGTGGTCGTCGAGCGGGCGCGCGGCGACCTGACCGTCACCGACGAAATCGGCACGCAAAGCCTCGGCTTCACCGACCTTCGCTTCGGCGTCGCAGCCAGGGACGGCGTCTGGAATTTCACGACCCTGGTCGCGGGCGGCACGCTCGGCGTTGCCTCGGGCACGGTCACGGCACGCACCGGCAGCGCCGCACCCTGGCCGGGCGCCGCGACGCCGATCGCAGGCAAGCTCGAGTTGCGCGTCGCCAACCTCGGCACCTGGGGGCGGTGGGTACCGGCGGGCTGGCGACTGGCCGGCGAGTTGCGGGCCAACGCAAGCATCGGCGGCCGCTTCGGCGCGCCCGAATACACCGGCCACGTCGAAGGCTCGAACCTTGGCGTGCGCAATTTCCTGCAGGGCGTGAACGTGAAAGACGGCAGCGTCGCGATCGCCTTGCAGGGCACGAGCGCACGCATCGAGCGCTTTACTGCCAAGGGCGGCAGCGGCAGCGTCACGCTCACAGGCGGCGCCAGCTTCGGCGCCGCGCCGGAGGCCAATCTGAAGCTGAGCGCCGACAGGTTCGAGATGCTCGGCCGCGTCGACCGGCGCATCGTCACCAGCGGCAGCGCGGCGTTGCGGCTCGACGCCAAGACGCTGCAGCTCGACGGTGGTTTCCAGGTCGACGAAGGGTTGATCGACTTCACGCGCTCCGACGCGCCGACGCTCGGCGACGACGTCGAGGTGATACGCCGACCGGCCGGCGCACCGTTCCCCGCCGCGACGGCGGCTTCGGCGGCGGCCGCGGCGGCTGCGGTGCCGATCGCGCCACCGGCATCGCGCAAGGTCTCGCTCGACCTGCGCGTGGCCATGGGCGAGAAGCTGCGCATTCGCGGTCGCGGCCTCGATGCCGGGCTGCGCGGCGAGCTGCACCTCACCTCGCCCGGCGGCCGGCTGGCCGTCGACGGCACGCTCCGGGCCATCGACGGCACGTATCAGGCCTATGGCCAAAAGCTCGGCATCGATCGCGGCGCGCTGACCTTCGTCGGACCGATCGAGAACCCGCGTCTCGACATCGAAGCGACCCGACCCAACCTCGATGTGCGCGTCGGCGTGGTCGTGGCCGGCACGGCGCTGAACCCGCGCATCCGTCTGTTCTCCGAGCCCGACATGTCGGACATCGACAAGCTGAGTTGGCTCGTGCTCGGCCGCGCCAGCGAAGGCGTGGGTCGCACCGACACGGCCTTGCTGCAACGCGCAGCGCTCGCCTTGCTCTCGGGCGAAGGACCGGGCGTGACCGACAGGATCACGCACGCGATCGGCCTCGACGAAATCTCGCTACGGCAGCAGAGCGAGGGCGACGTCAAGGAGACGATCGTCAGCCTGGGCAAGCAGATCTCGAAGCGCTGGTACGTGGGCTACGAGCGCGGACTCAACGCGACCACGGGCAGCTGGCAACTCATCTACCGAATCGCGCGCCGCCTCACCGTGCGCGCGCAGGCCGGCGGCGACAACTCGCTCGACCTGATCTGGACGCTGCGCTGG
>JAYSMB010000221.1:0-4373 GCA_043725065.1 Burkholderiales bacterium | reverse complement strand
CTCTTCGGCATCGCTGACTACGCGTCCTTCGTCGTCGCCGTGATCGTCTTCCTGATGATCCCGGGGCCCGGCAACCTCGCCCTCATCACGTCAACCGGCAGGGGCGGCGTGCGCGGCGGTCTGGCCGCGACGCTCGGCGTCATCGGTGGCGACCAGGTGCTGATGTGGCTGGCCGTGGCCGGAGTCGCGGCGCTGCTGGCCGCCTATCCGCCGGCCTTTCGCGCCGTGCGATGGCTGGGCGCCGGCTACCTCGCCGGGCTGGGTCTGCGCATGATCCTGGCCAAGCCCGGCGACAAGCCGGTGCTGCACATCCGCACCGGCCAGTACTTCCGTCAGGCGTTCGCTATCACGCTGCTCAACCCGAAGGCGATCGCCTTCTACATGGCCTTCTTTCCGCTGTTCGTCGATCCGGCACGACATGCCGGCTTCCTGACCTTTGCGCTGATGGCGGCGACCATCGCTGCGCTGACCTTTCTCTACGGCCTGATCGTCAGCGTGCTCACCCACACGCTCGCCGAACGCCTGCGCGCGAACCCGAAGCTGTCGCGCGCCCTGGTCCGGTTGGCCGGCGTCTTCATGGTCGGCTTCGGTCTCAGGCTCGTGACGCGATAGCGCCGCGCCGGGGCGAGGCCTGTCAGGCGGCGAGGCGGTCCGGCGGCGACAAGAATCGGTCGACGACGGCGCCGAGGTCGATCGAGCCGGAAAGCACGGCCGCCATCCGCGGCGTGCACAGCTCGGCGAGCCGGCCGAGCTCGAACCAGCCGAAGCCGTCCATCTCCGGCAGCCGTCGGCTCGAACCGCGTTCGACGAAGGTGCTCTCGCAGCACATTCGATTGGGATCGACACGTTCGGACAAGGTCGCGAACAGATGCGGATCCTTCTTCGCCGTGTAGGCGAAGCGACCGAGATCGAGCAGCGCTTCGGCGGCAAAGGCCAGCCCCGCTTCTTCGGCGGTCTCACGCACTGCCGCATGGCGCGGCGTCTCGCCGTCGCTGATGCCGCCCTTGGGCAAATCCCAAGACGCTGGCCGGTCACGGGGCAGAGCGGCAGCTCGCGCGTCGGTGCGAAAACGACGATGCCGCAGCCGAGGCGCCGGACTCGAGCGAAAAGGGAAGGGACACCACGCGATTGTCCTGCGACGCGGCGGCCAAGGCGCGAATGCGGATTTGCGCCGACGCGTTCGCCGCGAAATGCTGACGCTTGGCCGCGTCTGCGTTCGTGCGCTCCGCTCGCCGTGGCTCGCGGCTACGATGACCGTCATGAGCACGAGGCCCGCCTTCACGATCTTTGCAACGGCGATCGGCGATCGCGCGATCGCCTGGAACGCAGGGCGCCTGTCGCGCTTTGGCTGGCCCATGCGTCGCGCATCGCAGTCGGGCGGGCGCCCGCTCAGACGTCGATGTTCGCGACCCGCAGCGCGTTGGTCTCGATGAAATGGCGGCGCGGCTCGACCTCGTCTCCCATCAGCATGGTGAAGACGCGGTCGGCTTCGAGCGCATCGTCGAGCTGAACGCGCAGCAACCTGCGCACCGTCGGATCCATCGTCGTTTCCCAGAGCTGGGCCGGATTCATTTCGCCCAGGCCCTTGTAGCGCTGGCGCGATACCGCCGCTTCGGCCTGCTGCACCAGCCAGGCCATCGCTTCGCGGAAGTCGCCGACTCTCGCTTCCTTTTGCCGCTCGCCTTCGCCGCGCTTGACGATCGCGCCCGGGCCGACCAGGCCACGGAACGTGCGCCCCGCCGTGCTCAGTGCTTCATAGTCGGCGCCATGCACGAAGTCGGCGGTGATCACGCTCGACTTGACGTTGCCGTGATGCATGCGGCCGATGCGCAGGATGTGCTTGTCGGTGCGCGCGTCGAACTCGGCCGCTACCTCGGCGTCGATCAGGGCCGCGGCCAGCGCGCGCGCTGAAGTCTTGGCCGCTTCGAGGTTGTCGAGGTCGACTGCAAGGCCGTTGGCGATCGCGCGCAAGGCATCGACGTCCATCCAGTTGGCCAGCCGTTCCACGACGTTTTTGGCCAGTACGTACTGGCGCGCCAGCGCCTCGAGGGTCTCGCCCTCGAGCACGCTCGTCCCTGTCACCGCACCCGTGTCGCCGGTCTCGAGCCGCGCATCCTTGAGCGCGACGCGCATCAGGTACGCGTCGAGCTCGTGGCCGTCCTTGAGATATTGCTCGTCCTTGCCGAACTTGACCTTGTACAGCGGTGGTTGGGCGATGTAGATGTGACCGCGCTCGACCAGCTCGGGCATCTGCCGGAACAGGAACGTGAGCAGCAAGGTGCGGATGTGCGCGCCGTCGACGTCGGCATCGGTCATGATGATGATGCGGTGGTAGCGCAGCTTGTCGACGTTGAAGTCATCGCCTCCGGTGCCCTTGCCGATGCCCGTGCCCAACGCCGTGATGAGCGTCAGTATCTCGTTGCTGGTCAGCAGCTTTTCATAGCGCGCCTTCTCGACGTTCAGGATCTTGCCGCGCAGCGGAAGGATTGCCTGGAACTTCCGGTCACGTCCCTGCTTGGCCGAGCCGCCGGCGGAATCACCCTCGACGATGTAGATCTCGCACAGGGCCGGGTCCTTCTCCTGGCAGTCGGCCAGCTTGCCTGGCAAGCCCATGCCGTCGAGAACACCCTTGCGACGGGTCATCTCGCGTGCTTTGCGGGCGGCTTCACGGGCGCGGGCCGCGTCGACAATCTTGCCGCAGATGATCCTGGCGTCGACAGGGTTCTCGGCCAAGTAGTCGTTGAGGGCCTTGCTCACCACGTCCTCGACCGGGCCGCGCACTTCGCTGGAGACCAGCTTGTCCTTGGTCTGGCTGGAGAACTTCGGCTCGGGCACTTTCACCGACAGCACGCAGGTCAGTCCTTCGCGCATGTCGTCGCCGGTCACTTCGACCTTGGCCTTCTTCGCGAGCTCGTTGTCCTCGATGTACTTGTTGATGACGCGCGTCATCGCCGCGCGCAGGCCGGTGAGGTGGGTGCCGCCGTCGCGCTGGGGAATGTTGTTGGTGAAGCAGAGGACGTTCTCGCTGTAGCCGTCGTTCCACTGCATCGCCACTTCGCTGGTGATGATCGAGTGCTGATCGCTCGCTTTCTGGCCGGTCGCGTTGAAAACCTTCGGGTGCAGCACCTTCTTGCCGGTGTTGATGAACTCGACGAAGCCCTTGACGCCGCCTGCATACGCAAAGTCGTCGGATTTGTTGTTGCGCTCGTCGACCAGACGGATGCGAACGCCATTGTTTAGAAAGCTCAGCTCGCGCAGACGCTTGCTGAGGATGTCGTAGTGGAAGTCGATGTTCGAGAAAATCTCGAGATCGGGCAGAAAGTGCACTTCGGTACCACGCTTCTCGGTCTCGCCGGTGATCTTCATCGGCGAAACGGCGAAGCCGTTGCGCTCTTCGATCACCCGGTCTTGCGGCACGCCCTGGCGGAACTCCATCGAGTGCGCCAAGCCATCGCGGCGCACGATCAGGCGCAGCCATTTCGACAGACCGTTGACGCACGACACGCCCACGCCGTGCAGCCCACCCGAAACCTTGTAGCTGTTCTGGTTGAACTTGCCGCCGGCGTGCAACTCGGTCAGCGCGATTTCGGCGGCGGAGCGCTTCGGCTCGTGCTTGTCGTCCATCTTCACGCCAGTCGGAATACCGCGGCCGTTGTCGATCACCGAGATCGAGTTGTCGGTGTGGATGGTGACGACGATGTCGTCGCAAAAGCCCGCCAGAGCTTCGTCGATCGAGTTGTCGACGACCTCGAACACCAGGTGATGCAGGCCGGTGCCATCGGAGGTGTCGCCGACATACATGCCGGGGCGCTTGCGCACCGCCTCCAGCCCTTCGAGGATCTGGATGCTGCCTTCGCCATAGCTCGCGCTGTCGTCGTCGACCGCGCCGTCGCGCAGAACCGAGCCGTTCAGCGGGCTGGTCGATGCCTTGCTCGCCATGTCGCCATGGGTGCCGGCGATCTCGGGCTTCTTGTCGTTGTCGTCTTCTTTTGGAGTCATCAATGGTGTGGTCACGTCGTTGCCAGGCTAGATCCGCATCGGCATCACGACGTACTTGAAGCCGGCTTGGTCGGGCACGGTGATGAGCGCGCTCGAGTTCGTGTCCTGCAACTCGACCGTGACCATCTCCTGGCCCATGTTGGTGAGCGCGTCGATCAGGTAGGTGACGTTGAAGCCGATCTCGATCGCGTCGCCGCCGTAGTCGATTTCGAGCTCTTCCATCGCCTCTTCCTGTTCCGCATTCGATGAGGCGATGCGCAAGGTGCCCGGCTCGATGTTGACGCGCACGCCCTTGAACTTCTCGCTGGTCAGGATTGCCGCACGCTGCAGGCTCGACAGCAAAGGCGCACGGCCGAGCGTCACCTTGTTCTTGT
>JAYSMB010000220.1:0-4527 GCA_043725065.1 Burkholderiales bacterium | reverse complement strand
CGAGGCCAACAAGTGGAAGCTCGAATGAGCGAGCGGCGCGCTCGCCGATGAGCGAATCGCGCGTTCTCGCCGACCGGCGCCACCTCTGGGCCTTCGTGGCCGGCTGCGTCGCCGTGACGAGCGGCGTCGTCATGCACCTGCCGATGTTCTGGATGGGCCGGGACATGGGCTTTCGCCTCGCCGACATGGCCATGGACGCGACCATGCTCTGGGGCATGGCGCTGATCGTCGCCGGGATCGCCGTCGCCGGCTACGGGCTGCTGCCGCGGCGGCCGGCGCGGCCCGGATCGCACGTCGATGCAGAGGTCACGGTGGGCGCGCCGGAAGACGCGCCGCTGGTCCGCGCCCACTGGCGGCTGATGGTGGTGCTCACCGTGGCGCTGGTCATCGACGTGATGAAGCCGGCCAGCCTCGGCTTCGTGGTACCCGGCATGAAGAGCGAATACGCGGTGTCGTCGGCGATGGTGGCGTGGCTGCCGTTCGCGGCGCTCTGCGGCACCGTGATCGGCTCGGTGCTCTGGGGCTGGCTCGCCGATGTGTACGGTCGACGCGCCTCGATCCTGCTCTCGGCGGTGATGTTCGTGGGCACCTCGATCTGCGGCTCGATGCCGTCGCTGTGGTGGAACGTCGGCATGTGCTTCCTGATGGGTGCGGCCGCCGGCGGCATGCTGCCGGTGACCTACGCGCTGCTGGCCGAGACCATGCCCTCGAAGCAGCGCGGCTGGGCGCTGGTGCTGGTGGGCGGACTCGGCGCGGTGGGCGGCTACCTTGCGGCGAGCTCGCTCTCGGCCTGGCTGCAGCCGGTGTTCGGCTGGCGAATCCTGTGGTTCCTCAACCTGCCGACCGGCCTGATCCTGATCTTTCTGAACGCCTACGTGCCCGAGTCGCCAAAGTTCCTGCTCGCGCTCGGCCGCGTCGCCGAGGCGCACGCGGTGTTGCGCAGCTTCGGCTGCATGGTAAAGGACGCGGGCGTGGCGGCCGTGGAGCGCGTCGAAAGCACGATCCTGACAGTTGCGCATCTGCCGCGCAGCTACGTGGCACGGACCTGGGCGCTCAGCATCGCGGCGCTGGCCTGGGGCCTCATCAACTTCGGCCTGCTGCTCTGGATGCCGGCGCTGCTGGTCGCCAAGGGCTACAGCGTCGCACTCTCGAGCCAGTTGCTCGCCGCCTCGGCCTTGATCGCGGTGCCTACGGTCTTTCTCGCCGCCGCGCTCTACGGCCGATGGAGCAGCAAGGGCGCGCTTGTCGGCTCGATCGCGCTCACCGCGATGGGCCTGCTCGGCATCGTCTACCTCGAACTCGCGTCGCCGGCAAATGCCAGCCCGGTGTTGCCGATCGCCGTGCTGATCGTCGGCCTCAACGGGATCATCGCCATGCTGCTGCCGTATGCCGCCGAAAGCTATCCGCTCAAGGTGCGCGGCCGAGCTACCGGCTGGGTGGCGGCTTGCACGAAGGCGGGCGGCCTGGCGGCGCAGGCACTGAGCCTGTTCGGCCTTATTCCGGGCCTGGCCTGGGGTGCGGCGTTCACCCTGATTCCGGTTGTGCTGGCCCTCGTGCTCGTCATCCGCTATTGCGGTGAGACACGGGGGCGCGACTTGCGCGAGATGGAAGTGCCGGCGTAGCGGCGGGGCTCATTCCCCATCGCCGTCGACGATGTGCCGACAGTGCGCGAACGCGGCCTCGATCAGCCGCTCGTTCGCCTCGGGCGTGCGAAAACCCGAGTGCGCCGAGAGCGTGACGTTGGGCAAGGTCGTGAGCACGTGGCCGGCGGGCAGGGGCTCGACCTCGAACACGTCGAGCCCGGCGTGCCCGAGCTGACCCGAACGCAAGGCCTCGACCATCGCCGCTTCGTCGACGAGCGCGCCGCGCGCGGTATTGACGAGGAGCGAGCCCGGCCGCATCGCCGCGATCCGTTGGCGCGAAAGAAAGCCGCGCGTGTCGTCGTTCAGCAGCAGGTGCAGCGAGATCGCGTCGCTATCGCCGAGCAGCCGATCGATCGACACGAATTCGACGCCTGCGTGTTCCCTGGGCGTACGGTTCCAGGCTAGAACCTTCATGCCAAGGCCGAGAGCGAGCCGCGCAACTTCGGCGGCGATGCCACCGAAGCCGACGAGGCCGAGCGTCTTGCCGGTCAGTTGGGTGCCTTCGCTGCGCAGCCATTGGCCGCCGCGCATGCCGCGATCCATGCCGGCAAAGCCGCGCGCCGCGGCGAACAGCAGGCCGATGGCGCATTCGGCGACCGCCGTGTCGCCATAGCCCTTGATGATGTGGACCGTGAGGCCAAGCCGGCCGAGCGCTTCCGGATCCATATAGCTGCGCGCGCCGGTGCCGAGGAAGACGACATGGGCCAAGCCCGTGCAGCGGCGCGCGATCTCGATCGGCAGGGCGGTGTGATCGATGACTGCGATCGCCGCGCCGGCGAGTGCGTCAGGTAACTCGCCGGGCGCGATGCCCGCCCGACCGAACGAGACCTCGAGCGCGGGGATCGTCGCCGGCCCGATCCGCTCGGCGAGAGCTCGCAGGGCAGGGTTTGCGTCGACGAAGACCGCCCGCATGCGTCAGCCCCGCCCGGCCATCGCCTCGCCAAGGCGGATCGCCCGACCCGGCTGCCATGCTGGATTGAAGTCGAGTCCGGCGCCCTTTCCGAACAGCAGCACGACCGTCGAGCCGAGCATGAAGCGGCCCATTTCCTCGCCTTGCTTCAAGGCGATCTCGCCGCCCCCGTAGTGCCACTCGCGCACGCGGCGTACGCGCGGCGGGTTGACGACGCCGTGCCACACCGTCGCCATGCTGCCGACGATGGTCGCGCCGACCAGCACGAGCACGAACGTGCCGACCGCCTTCGACTCGAACACGCAGACGACGCGTTCGTTGCGCGCGAACAGGCCGGGCACGCCGCGCGCCGTCGTCGGATTGACCGAAAAGAAAGCGCCGGGCACGTCGATCATGCGCGTCAGCACGCCGTCGCAGGGCATGTGGATGCGGTGGTAGTCCTTCGGGCTCAGATAGAGCGTGGCGAAGCTGCCGTCCTGAAACCGCTCGGCGAGCGCGTGATCGCCGCCGACCAGCGCGGTCGTCGAATAGCGGTGTCCCTTGGCCTGCAGGATCTGGTCTTTCTCGATCGCGCCGAACTGGCTGATCGTGCCGTCGACCGGGCAGACCAGGTCGGCGCTGGCGACCGGCCGCGCGCCGGGCTTGAGGGCGCGTGTGAAAAAGTCGTTGAAGCTGGCGTACGAAGCGACGTCGGGGTTGGCGGCCTCGCTCATGTCGACACCGTACTTGCGCACGAACCAGCGCACCAGGCGCGTCGTCGTCGCGCCGCGCTCTCGCGATGCGACGCGGCCGGCAAAGGCCGTGAGGCCACGCTTGGGCAACAGGTATTGCGGCAGGACTTTGCGGCGATCGGACAGCAACGGAGCGCACCTCGAAGAAGGCGCGAATTCTATCGACGCGGCTGCCCTGTCATCCTGAACGAAGTGAAGGATCTCGACGCCAGATGCGAGATCCTTCGCTCCGCTCAGGATGACAGGGCTCGCTATCCTTGGCCAATGCCCGGCATCGACTTCAACGCTTCCTCGACAGAGGTCGCGCGTGCGCTGATCGGCGCGAGCCTGTTCGTGTCCGGCGTCGGCGGCCGCATCGTCGAGACCGAGGCTTACGACGAAGGCGAGCCTGCTTCGCACACCTTCGGCGGCAAGACGCTGCGCAACGCCGTCATGTTCGGGCCGCCGGGCCGTGCCTACGTCTACCGCTCGTACGGCCTGCACTGGTGCCTCAACGTCGTCTGCATGCCCGCGGGCCACGGCGCCGGCGTGCTGATCCGCGCGATCGAGCCGACTCGCGGCATCGCCGCGATGCGCGAGCGGCGTGGACTGCACGACTTGCGCCTGCTCTGCGCGGGTCCGGGTCGGTTGTGCCAGGCGCTCGGCGTGACCCACGCGATGAACGGGCTGCGCTTCGACCGGCTGCCGTTCCGCCTAGTGCCGCGCAGCGACGACGCCATGTTCAAGGTCGGCGCTGGCATGCGCATCGGCATTAGCAAATCGCGCGAGCTGCCTTGGCGCTTCGTGCTGGCCGGCTCGGCATTTCTCAGCAAGCCGATGCGGAAAACCCGGACGCCGATGCGGACGCAGCGTCAAACCGACGTACTGTAAAAAGATCCAGCAATCGGTCATGACTTGCGTATCATCGTCCGCCATGCTGACCAATGCCGCCGACGATTTCAACAGCTTCGTCGCCGGGCGACGGTTCAAGACCATCCTCGCTGATCCGCCCTGGCAATTTCAGAACAAGACCGGCAAGGTCGCACCGGAACACAAGCGCCTTGCGCGGTACTCGACCCTGAAGCTCGACGACATCAAGGCGCTTCCCGTCGAAGCTGCGGCCGCCGAGAGCGCTCACCTCTATCTTTGGGTTCCCAACGCGCTTCTTCCCGAGGGCCTTGCGGTCATGCAGGCTTGGGGCTTTCGCTACAAGGCCAACATCGTCTGGCAAAAGATTCGCAAGGACGGCGGACCGGACGGTCGC
>JAYSMB010000219.1:0-10362 GCA_043725065.1 Burkholderiales bacterium | reverse complement strand
GCCGTAGTTGACGTCGACGATGGCCAGGCCGCGCTGGGTCCAGTACTGCAGGCTCGGGCGCAGTGCGGCGTTGGTCGCACCGGTCGGGCCGCCGTGGCTGATGACCACGAGCGGCGGCAGCGTTCCCGGCTCGCCGCGGAACGCCGCGTTCTTCGGCGCGTAGAAGAAGGCGTGGGCGCTGGCGCCGCCTTCGGTCGGGAACTCGATCGCTTCGGCTACCGAGACCGCGCCGGGGTCGAAGGCGAGCTGGCTCGAGCGGCGCAGAACCCGAGGCACGTTCGTTTCGAGGTCGATCCTGATCAGCGACTCGACCTCGTGCTCGGAGGCAGCGAAACAGACGACGCAGCCTGCGCCGACCTTCAGCTCGCGGATCGAGCAGAACGGCATCTCGACCACCGCGAAGCCGGTGCCGTCGGCGTTCAGGCGGGCCAGGTGCGAACGACCGTCTTGCTCGAACAGGCAGACGATGCGGCCGCCCGGTTCGAAGCCGTACATCGCCATCGCGAACTGCCACTGCGGTTCGCCGAATTCCGCCGCCATCGACTGCAGCGGCTCGACCCGACCGCCGCGTTCGCGGTACAGGTTCCACCAGCCGCTGCGATCGGATACGAAGTGCAAATCGCCCGCGGGCGACCACTCGGGCTGAAAGATCGATTCCGCCCCGCCGCCTGCGACATGGCGCGGCGCAGCGAGCTTGCCGCCGGCATCGAAAGGCGCGACCCACAGATCGCTGCCTTGCCACGGCATGCGCGGGTGATCCCAACTCAGCCAGGCGAGCCGGCCGCCATCGGGCGAGAGGCGCGGGTTCGAGAAGAAGTCGTGGCCGCTCGCGAGCACCGATTCGGACCCCGAGGCGAGGTCGATCGCGACGATCGTGTTGACCGCCTCGCCCGGCATCGAGTGGTCTTCACGAACCGCGATCAGGCGGCCTCGCGCCGCGTCGATCGCGGCATCCGCGTAGCGAAACTCACCGCCCTTCGTGACGGCTTGCGGCGCGCCACCGTGGCGCAGACGGTAGATGCGCTGGTCGGTGTCGTTGCTGAAGAACAGCTCGCCATCGGCCGCCACGACAAAGGCGCCACCGCCGTATTCGTGAGCGCGCGTGCGGACGTTGAAAGGCGCAGGATTCAGGTCGCGGCAGAGTCCCACGGCGTCGCACTCGACGATGACGTTGCGCCCGCCGTCGGCCGGCCGACCTTCGCTGCTGAAGATCGAGTCGCCGGCGATCGCGATCTGGCCGAAGCGGATGTTGGCGCTGGCGAGGCGATCGGCGGTGAGCGCCGACGGCCAACTTCCGAACGGTGCTGCTTTCATGTCTTCCTCTGCCGCCAGATCGAAGTCATCAGTAAACGACCACCGAGCGGATCGACTCGCCACTCTTCATCAACTCGAAGCCGCGGTTGATGTCTTCGAGCTCCAGGCGATGGGTGATGAGTTCGTCGATGGCGATCTTCTTGTCCATGTACCAGTCGACGATCTTCGGCACGTCGGTGCGGCCGCGTGCGCCGCCGAAGGCGGAGCCTTTCCACTGCCGGCCGGTGACGAGCTGGAACGGACGGGTCGAGATCTCGGCGCCCGCCGGTGCCACGCCGATGATGATCGACTGGCCCCAGCCCTTGTGGCAGCACTCGAGCGCCTGGCGCATCGTCGTGGGATTGCCGATGCACTCGAAGCTGTAGTCGGCGCCGCCGTCGGTCAGCTGGACGACCGCATCGACCACATTCGTCACGTCCTTCGGGTTGATAAAGTGCGTCATTCCGAACTTGCGCGCCATCGCTTCGCGGCCCGGGTTGAGGTCGACGCCGATGATCTTGTCGGCGCCGACCAGCTTCGCGCCCTGGATCACGTTGAGGCCGATGCCGCCGAGCCCGAACACGACGACGTTGGCGCCGGCCTCGACCTTGGCCGTGAACAGCACCGCGCCGACGCCGGTGGTCACGCCGCAGCCGATGTAGCAGACCACGTCGAACGGCGCGTCCTCTCGAATCTTCGCCAGCGCGATCTCGGGAACGACGATGTGGTTTGCGAAGGTCGATGTGCCCATGTAGTGGAGCAGGGGCTTGCCGCCGATCGAGAAGCGGCTGGTGCCGTCGGGCATCAGGCCCTTGCCCTGGGTGGCGCGGATCTTCTGACAGAGATTGGTCTTGCGAGACAGGCAGAACTTGCACTGCCGGCATTCCGGCGTGTAGAGCGGGATGACGTGGTCGCCCGCGGCAAGCGTCGTGACGCCCGCGCCGACCTCGAGCACGACGCCCGCGCCCTCGTGGCCGAGGATGGCCGGGAACAGGCCTTCCGGGTCTTCGCCCGAGAGCGTGAACCAGTCGGTGTGGCAGATGCCCGTCGCCTTCACTTCGACGAGCACTTCACCCGCCTTCGGGCCTTCGAGATCGACGGTTTCGATCGTCAGCGGCTGGCCCGCCTGCCAGGCGACGGCGGCTCTCGTTTTCATGGTGCGGCTTCCGCCCTCTCCCGCTCGCGGGAGAGGGCCGGGGTGAGGGTGTCGGTGGTGGCGCGCCTCGCCGCCGCCTTGATCATGTCGGCGGCCTTCTCCGCGATCATGATCGTCGGCGCGTTGGTATTGCCGCTGACGATGTTCGGCATGATCGATGCGTCGACGACGCGCAGGCCGACCAGGCCGCGAACCCGCAGCTCGGCGTCGACGACGTCGAGCGAACCGTCGCCCATGCGACAACTGCCGACCGGGTGGTAGACGGTGTCGGCACGACCGCGGATGAACGCCTCGATTTCGGCGTCGCTTGTCGCGCCGGCAGACGCCGCGAGCTCGCGTCCGCCGTGGCCGGCGAGAGCTGGTTGGGCGAGGATGCGGCGCATGGCCTTGAAGCCGCGAACGAGCCGCTCGACGTCGTCGCGCTCGGCGAGAAAGTTCGGGTCGATCAGCGGCGCGGCGTTCGGGTCGGCGCTGGACAGGGTCACGCTGCCCCGGCTCTTGGGCCGGATCAGGCAGACGTGACAGGAGTAGCCTTGACCGAACACGGTCTTGCGGCCATGGTCCACGAGCTTGCCGATGCAGAAGTGCAGTTGCAGGTCGGGCCGCTCTTCTTCGGGCCGGCTGCGAATGAAGCCGCCGGCCTCGGCAAAGTTGGTCGTCAGCATGCCGCGCCGGTGCCGCCGCCATTCGAAGACGCCCTTGATCGCGTTGATCACCCCGGCGAGCGAGAGACCGAACAGATCTTTCAGCTGCGGCGCGTCGAATATCTGGATGATGTCGATGTGGTCGTGCAGGTGACGGCCGACGCCGGGCAGGTCGTGACGCACGGTGATGCCGACTTCGTGCAGATGCTCGCCGGGCCCGATGCCCGACAGCATGAGGAGTTGCGGCGATTGCAAGGCTCCGGCGGCGAGCAGTACTTCGCGCCGGGCACGAAAGGTTCGCGTCGCGCCGCCGACGTGTGCTTCGACGCCGAAGGCGCGCTGGCCCTCGATCAGCACGCGCGTCGCGAGGGCGTCGGTCACGACGCCAAGGTTCGGACGGCCGAGATTCGGCGTGAGATAGGCCTTCGCGGCACTGAATCGCTCGCCGTTTCTCTGTGTCACCTGGTACATGCCGACGCCTTCCAGGCGCTCGCCGTTGAAGTCGGCGTTGGCCGCGTAGCCTGCCTGCTTGCCGGCCTCGACGAAGATCGGGCCGAAGCGGTTCGGGCTGGTCAGGTCCCTGACGTTGAGCGGCCCGCCGGTGCCATGGAAAGCGTCGACCCCGCGCTCGTTGTGTTCGGCGCGTTTGAAGTACGGCAACACGTCGGGCCAGGCCCAGCCGGGGTTGCCTTCGGCCGCCCAGGCGTCGTAGTCCTCGGCCTGGCCGCGCAGGTAGATCATCGCGTTGACCGAGCTCGAACCGCCCAGGACCTTGCCGCGCGGCTGGTAGCCGCAGCGGCCGCCGAGACCCGCTTGCGGAACCGTCTGGAAAGCCCAGTTCGCGCCCCCGGTCTGCGCCAGCAGGGCGAGGCCGGCCGGGCCGTGGATCAGCACGCTCTTGTCGACCGGTCCGGCCTCGAGCAGGCAGACCGTGACGGCCGGATCTTCGGTCAGCCGCGCTGCCAGCACGCAGCCGGCGGAGCCGCCGCCGACGATGACGTAGTCGAATTCCTGGCCTGAGCCTGCTGGGGTATTCATCGTCCGACCGCCTTTCTTGAACCGTCTTCAAAGACCTCGTCGTCGCGCACGACCGTGCCGCGCTCGTCCAGCTCGCGCTCGCGCTTGACGCGACCGCGCTCGTCGTACATCCGCTCGCTGCGCAGCTGCCCTTCGGCGTCGAAGCTCTGATGCACACCCGTGGGCAGCACGTTCCAGCCGCTGTTCGCTTCGACGCGCCACGCGCCTTCGAATCCCTTCTTGCCGTTGTCGTGGAAACGGATCTCGTGGCGTAAGGCCTGGCCGTCGACGCTGACGAACTCGGTGCGCTCTTTCGCCTGGCCGTTCAGGTACCAGCTCGCTTCCGACACCAGCTCGCCGCCGCGCGCCATGATGCGCCAGCGGCGCTCGCGGACGAGCTTGCCGGACTCGTGGAATTCCTGGTCCAGCGTCGTGATGCGGCGCGGCCGCTCGCCGGCCAGCGTGACCCACTGCACTTCATGCCGCTTCGTGCCGTCGGCCGCGAACGAGCGCTCGACGCCGCCGGTGGCCGCCGCTTCCTGGAGCTCGCGGACCGCACCGCTCTCCCACAGCGTCTCGCTCTTCTTGCGCTCGCCGCGCTCGAAGGACAGGCGTGCGCGCGGCTGGCCCTTGCCGCCGTAGAGCGTGACGTTCGACGCCGTCCCCGCGTGGCCGCAAGCGGTCTTGTCGTCGAAGTCGCTGCCGAGCACCGGTCGTGCCGCGCAGCGCAATTCGGCGAGCTGGCCTTGCGGCGTGAACTCGGCGGCGGCCTGTTCGCGGTCGTCGTCGCCGTACCAGACGACGCGCTTGAGCTGTCCACCCGCGTACCAGGTTCGCGCGATTCCGGTGTTGCGGCCGTCGCGGTAGGTCTGTTCCTGGACGAGGACGGGCTTGGCGCCGGCCTCGGCGCGGCTCCACTCGCGCGCCAGTCCATCCTGGTTGCCGCGCACGTTGACGCGGTATTCGCGCTCGACCGCGCCGTCCTTGAAATAGCGGACGACGCCCATGAACTTGCCTTGCCGCAGTTCCTGCTCGCGAACCACCGGGCCGCCTTCGCCTTCACGGCAGCGCATCAGGCCGGTCTTGCCTTCGGTCGTGTAGCCGTTGTTCGGGTTGACCGGCTGGCCGTTCAGCTCGCAGACCTGCACGGCGAGCGCCGGCGCGGCGAAGCATGCCGCCGCGAGCGAGAAACCGGTCGATGATGCAAGTTGGCGAAGCACGCGCGGATTGTGCCGCGCACCCTCTGCCGGTTTTCGCGGATTCCGGTCAAAGCAACTGGTCGGAGACGAACCAGCCGAGCAGCATGTTGTGCAGGCGCAGCCAGAACGTCGACTCGGGCTCGACGGTCAGGATCGTCTCCTTGTCGTCTTCGATCGTCAGCCATTGCAGCTCCGTGCTCTTCGGCGCGAAGCGGACCTTGTAGGCGCCTTCGAGCTTGCTGATGTTGATGACGCGCAGCAGCTCCTTGGCCAGCGGCGCGCTGTCGATGAACATGCCGAACTCGGTATTGGTGCTCGCCGAGCGCGGGTCGAGGTTCATCGAGCCGATGAAGATGAGCCGCTTGTCGATGATCGCCGTCTTGGCGTGCAGGCGGCCGAGCGAGGTGCCGAACATGCCGAGCCGCTTGGTCATCTGCGTGCGCGTCGGGCTCAGCTCGTAGAGGTCGACGCCGGCCGTGAGCATGGCCGGGCGATAGCGGGCATAGCCGTTGTGCACGAGCGGCTCGTCGGTGGCCGCAAGCGAGTTGGTGATGACCGTCACCTTGACGTGCTCGTCCTCCAACCTGCGGATCGACGCCATGCCCGCGTCGCCGGGGATCATGTACGGCGAGGTCAGCACCAAGTCGTTCTTCGCCTGCCAGACCTGCATCATCACGTTGTTTGTGACGCTGGTCTCGAAGGCGATCTTCGGCGTCATCGACAGCAGCTTTTCGGGCGGGTCGGCAAAGGCGCGGGCCTTGCCCCACTGCAGCCCGACCTGGCCGGTGTCGAAGTCCTCGCTGAGCGGCCCGTAGCCGAGCACGTCGACGGCCGGCGGATCGGCGGGCGGCGAGGGCGGCAGGCTGGCCAGCAGCGCGTCGAAGGCCTTCTGCCGGACCGTCGGGTCGCCGATCGGCTCGCCCACCGTCTCGATCGGGTAGACGACCTCGCTGTTCCAGTAGCGGTCGAAGATGCTCGACATGTCCTTGACGACCGCGCCCATGACGAAGGCATCCATGTCGACGAAATTCGATTCGGCGCTGCGCAAGAAGTATTCGTCGCCGATGTTGCGCCCGCCGACCACGGCCATCACGCCGTCGGCGAGGAACATCTTGTTGTGCATGCGGTGGTTGAGCCGGCCGAAGTCGAAGATCGAGGCCGTGTAGCGACCGGCGACACCGCTGCCGCGAGCGCAGCAGAACGGGTTGAACAGGCGAACCTCGAAATTCGGAAACGACGCCAGGCCGCGCAGCAGCGGGTCGGTGTGGGTGGTGTACAGGTCGTCGACGAGCAGGCGAACGCGAACGCCGCGCACGGCGGCGTCGCGCAGGTTGGCCATCAGCAGCCGCCCCGTGGAGTCGTTCTCGAACTGGTAGTACTGGACGTCGAGCGAGTTGGTGGCGCGCTGCGCGAGCTGGATTCGGGTGTCGAGCGAGAAGGCGCCGAGCGGCATCAGGCGCACGCCCGTCTGGTCTTCGCCGGGCGACGAGGCCTTGGCGATCTTGACCAGGGTGCTGTCCGGATTCAGCGGCAGGGCCAGGGTGTCGGTCTTGCCGACGTTGGTCGGCAGAGTGCCGCAGCCGGCCAGGAAGAGGGCGACGGTGGCCATGGCTAAGGCGAATCGTCCGATCGCCCGCCGCGGCCGCGCCGATCGGGCAGGGGCATCTGGCGACGCGCATCGCCCGTATCCCTCGGCCCCGGCCGGTTTCTCGTAAGATGAAGAACGCGCCAAAACGGAGGCTGCCATGAAGAAGATCATTGCGTTCCTGGGGTTGCTTGTCTCGTTGACGACATCGTCATACGCAGCACTGGATGTCGGAGATGCGGCACCTAACTTTACAGCGCAGGCCGCGCTGGCAGGAAAGGTCTACAAGTTCTCGCTTTCCGAATCGCTCGCCAAGGGGCCGGTCGTGCTCTATTTCTTTCCGGCGGCGTTTTCGGTCGGCTGCTCGATCGAGGCGCATGAATTCGCCGAGTCGATCGCCAAGTTCGAGGCGCTCGGCGCAACCGTGATCGGCGTCTCCAGCGACGACATCGATACCCTCGACAAATTTTCTGTCCAGGCCTGCCAGGGCAAGTTTCCGGTGGCCTCAGACAACTTGCAGAGCATCATGAAGTCGTACGACGCCATCATGGCGCTGCGCCCCGACTACGCCAACCGCATCTCCTACGTGATCGCGCCGAACGGCAAGGTCCTCTACAACTACCAGAGCCTGAACCCGAGCCGGCACGTCGAGAAGACGCTGGCCGCGGTGAAGGACTTCACGCAGACCAAGGCGCGCCAATGAGGATCACGATGCTGCTCTCGCGACGCTCGCTCGCCGTCCTCGCGGTTGCCGCCGCCCTCGGTGGATCGGCCGTCGCGGCACCGTTTCCGCCGCCGCCCGAGCCTGCCCTGAGTCAGGAACTGCAGGACGCGCGCTGGCCGGCCGACATCGTCAGCGTCGCCGACCGCTACGTGGCCAGCTATCCGACAGGCCCGTCGGCGGCTTCGGCGCGGGCCGAGCTCGAGCGGGCGCGCAACACCAAGCGCCTGCTCGAACGCAGCGACATCCGTCTTTACCGCGGTGACTTCCTGGTTCGCGATGCCGCACCGACGCTCTACGACGACGTGCGCAAGGCGGCGCTTGCCGACAAGGATGCCGCGGGGCGGATCGCCCGCATGTATCGCGACGGCGAAGGCGGCATCCAGGCCAACCCTTCGCGCTACTTCGGCTGGCTGCAGTACGCGGCGGCGCTCGGTAACGGGCCGGCCAGCTATGAGCTGGCGGTCTACTACCGCAAGGCCGACCAGCCGGCGCTGGCCGCACCCTACGAGGCGCGCGCCGAGGAGCTCGGCTTCAAGGCGCCGACCGCGCTCGACAACGTCCGCAAGTAAGGCTTTGCGCATGACGGTGTCGCGCATGACGCTCGGCCAGGCCGGGCTCGCCTATCTCGCCGTCCTTGTCGCGGTCGTCGTGCTCGACGCGGTCTGGCTCGGCGTGCTGACCGCGGATCTTTATCGGAGCGAGATGGGCAGCCTGATGGCGGATTCGGTCCGCGTCGTTCCGGCGGTCCTGTTCTACCTGCTGTATCCGCTGGCGCTGGTCTACCTCGTGCTCTGGAACCAGCCTTCCGGCTGGCGCGATGCCGCGCTGTGTTCCGCCGTGCTCGGGCTGGCCGCCTATGGTGCATACAACCTCACCAACCTGGCCATCGTTCGCGACTGGCCGCTGGCACTCAGCCTGATCGACTGGACCTGGGGCGCTGTCGTGAGCGGGCTGGGCGGCAGCGCGGGGTACTGGGCAAGCTGGGGTCGCGGCTAAGGGCTCCGGGAACGGGGTTTCAGCGCGCCGCCACTTGCGGCGTCCCGCCGGTGACACGCCAGATCGCGTTGCCGACGTCGTCGGCGACGAGCAGGGCGCCGGTCTTGTCGATCGTCACGCCCACCGGGCGGCCGAACGCGTCGCCATCGGGGCTCAGGAATCCGGTCAGCACGTCGATCGGCGCACCTTGCGGCTGGCCACCGGCGAAGGGAACGAAGATCACCTTGTAGCCGCTGTGCGGGTTGCGGTTCCAGGATCCGTGCTGGCCGACGAACATGCCGCTGGCGAACATGCCGGGCAAGCTCGTACCCTGCGACGAGACGAGGCCGAGCGACGCCGTGTGCGGGCCGAGCGCGTAGTCGGGCGCGATCGCTTTGGCAACCAGCTCCGGGTTCTGCGGCTGGGCCCGCACATCGACATGCTGGCCGTAGTAGCTGAACGGCCAGCCGTAGAAGGCGCCGTCGCGCACCGAAGTGAGGTAGTCGGGCACCAGGTCGCTGCCGATCTCGTCGCGCTCGTTGGCCACCGTCCACAGCGTCGACGATCCCGGCGTGGCGCCCGGGGTCCAGGCCATGCCGTTCGGGTTGCGCAGACCCGAGGCGAAGACGCGATGCGAGCCGGTTGCGCGATCGATCTCCCAGATCGCGGCGCGCCCTTCTTCGGCGGCGAGGCCGTTCTCGCCGACGTTGCTGTTCGAGCCGACGGTCGCATAGAGTTTGCTGCCATCCGGGCTGGCGATCAGGTTCTTGGTCCAGTGGTGGTTGATCGGGCCGGCCGGCAGGTCGAGCAGTTTGCTGCCCGTGCCTTCGATGTGCGTCTGGCCGGCGGTGTAGGGATAGCGGACGACGGCGTCGGAGTTGGCGACGTAGAAATCGCCGCCAACCAGTGCCATGCCGAAGGGCGAGTTCAGGTTGTCGAGGAACACGGTCTTCGTCTCCGCCGTGCCGTCTGCCTTGAGGCCGCGCAGCAGCGTGATCCGGTTGGCGCTCGGCGTGTCGGCGCCGGCGCGTTTCATCACCTGTTTCATGACGAAGCCCCTGAGGCCTTTGCTGTCTTCCGGCTTTGGCGGTGCGTTCGTCTCCGCGACGAGCACGTCGCCGTTCGGCAGCACGTAGAGCCAGCGCGGATGATCGAGACCGACCGCGTAGGCGCTGACCGAGGTACCGACAGCGGTCATTGGTTTCGCGCCCTCGCTCCAGCCTTTGGCGGGCGCGATGTGCACGGTCGGCAGCAGGGTCTTGTGCGGCGGCGGCAATTGCGGCGCCGAGCCCATTCCGGCGGAGACGGGCAGGGTGGCGCTTTCGCCGCACGCGGCAAGGGACGCGGCGGCAATGAGGGTGAGCAGGAGCAAGGGTTTCATGAGAGACGATTTCCAGGGGCGGCAGCCACGACTCTGAGCTCGACGCGAGCCGTGACGCGTAGGCGATGGCCGCGAAGCGTCGTCGGGCACGTTCGCAGCACACGCCCGCGGGGCGGCGCCCGCCCCGCGCTGTAGGAACTGCCCGACGGCAGCGTCGCCGCACAGACGACCCGCGGCAGGGGCAGCTTCCGCTTCGGCGGCGTGCGCGGCTCGGCCAAGCTCCGTACCTTCCCTTTTGCGACAGGAGCGAACCGATGGAAACGACAACGAGGCCCGTGCTCACCGGGCTGTTCAACCTAAGAACCGCAGTTGCCCCAATGCAATCCCCGGGAAAGCCAGCACTGGTGCGGGTTTGATGTCATTTGGCAAACTCACCCGATGGGTGAAG
>JAYSMB010000218.1:0-10049 GCA_043725065.1 Burkholderiales bacterium | reverse complement strand
TTTCCGTGCCCCGCATCTACGAGCGGGTCTATTCCAAACTGCAGGAGATGCTGGCCGGCTCGCCGGTGAAGCGACGCCTGTTCGAATCGGCCGAGGCGGTCGGTTGGCGGCGCTTCCGCCGGCGCCAGCGTCTCGCTATCGACCACTCCGGCTCGGCCGCTCTCGACGCTCTGGCGTGGCCGCTGCTCGATCGGCTGGTTGCCCGGCGCATGCGGGCCCAGTTCGGTGGCCGGGTCCGCGTGGCGGTGAGCGGCGGTGCGCCGCTCTCCCAACCCATTGCGCATTGTTTTCTCGGCCTCGGCCTGCCGGTGCTGCAAGGCTACGGAATGACCGAGACCTCGCCCGTCGTCTCGGTCAACACGCCCGACGACAACGACCCGGCAACGGTCGGCCGAGCGCTGCCCGGGGTCGAAGTGCGAATCGGCGACAACCGCGAGTTGCTGGTGCGCGGCCCGAACGTCATGCGCGGCTACTGGAAGCGCGAGGAAGACACGGCGCGCAGCTTCGTCGACGGCTGGCTGCGAACCGGCGATCAGGCCGCGATAGAAGACGGCCGCATCCGCATCCTCGGTCGGCTCAAGGAGATCATCGTCACCTCGACCGGCGAGAAGATCGCGCCGGTCGACCTCGAGCTGGCGATCACCGCCGACCCGTTGTTCGAGCAGGCTTACGTGTTCGGCGACAACCGGCCGTTCATCGCTTGCGTCGTCGTTCTCGCCCGGGCGGAATGGGCGCGGCTGGCAGCGAGCTTGAATCTCGATCCCGCCGCGGCGGCAAGTCCGGAGACCGAAGTTGCGCTTGCCGCCGTGCTCGAACGGATCACGTCGCTGACCCGCGCTTTCCCGCACTACGCCCAGCCACGCGCGGTGTCGGCGACGCTCGAGCCGTGGACCGTCGAGAACAGCCTGATGACGCCCACGCTCAAGCTCAAGCGCAACAACCTGGCGGGGCACTACGCGGCAAAGATCGAGGCGCTTTACCGCCGCTAGACGCACCATCCTAGAATTGTGTCCGCCGATCACCTCTCGCCCAGATGCCAACAGCCACTCTCAAATTGGAGTCCGGTGCGATCCGACCGGATGCGTCGGCAAAGACACTGAGTTCGCCGGAAAGGGTTGCAGCGAGCATCACGAGAGGCGTGTTGCGACGCGACTACGTGGTCGGTCAGCGCTTGGTCGAGTCCGACCTCACGCAGCAACTCGGCGTCAGCCGAGGAACGGTGCGCGAGGCGCTGAAGATTCTGGCCGCCAACGGCGTCGTCGAGCTTGTGCCGCATCGGGGTGCGGTAATCCGCGGGCTGTCGTTGGCCGATGCCGAAAGCCTGCTCTCCCTGCTCGAGGTGCTCACGGGCCTGGCCGCGCGCCTGGCAGCCGACAACATCGATCGCGGTCAGAACCGCAAGCTCTTTGCCGCTTCCGCCAAACCGCTGGTCGATGCCCGACCCACGAACGAACTCGACCGCATCCTCGATGAGCGCGCGCGCTTCTACCAGACGATGCTCGATATAGCCGACAACAACGAGCTTCGCCGCGCGATGCCCATGCCGCGCGCGCACCTGTTCCGAACCCAGTTCTACGGATTCCTGTCGAAGGGCGACCTGCGCGCAATGGTCACCGAATATCGAAACATCACGAAAGCGATCCTCGCAGGCTCCGGAGCGAAGGCGGAGCTGTATGCGCGCCGCCATCTCCAGCGCACCGCCGAGCGCACCCTGCCGCATCTGCGCTGAGCGCGCCGCACACACGTCGGCACCGCGCCACGCGCACGGCCTATCGGTACTTGTCGAGCTCTAGCTTGCCGATTTGACTGCGGTGCACCTCGTCCGGTCCGTCGGCGAGTCGCAGCAGTCGTGCCGTGGCATAGGCCGAGGCGACCCCGTGGTCGTTGTTGGTGCCGCCGCCACCGAACGCCTGGATGGTCCAGTCGATCACTTGGCAGGCCATCTTCGGCGCCGCCACCTTGATCATCGCGATCTCGGCCTTGGCGAGCTTGTTGCCGACGGCGTCCATCCGGTGTGCGGCATTCAGCGTCAGCAGCCGCGCCTGCTCGATCAAAATTCGCGACTCGGCGATACGCTCCACGGTCACGCCCTGCTGCGCGATCGACTTGCCGAACGCGACGCGCGAGAGGCTGCGCTTGCACATCAGCTCGAGCATCTTCTCGGCAAGTCCCACCAGGCGCATGCAGTGGTGGATGCGGCCGGGCCCGAGGCGACCCTGGGCGATCTCGAAGCCCCGGCCCGCGCCCAGCAGCATGTTGGCGAGCGGCACGCGGACGTTCTCGAATGTCACTTCCGACGCGCGATCGGGCACGCCGTAAAAGCCGAACACCGCGATCGGCCGCACCACCGTCACGCCCGGGGTATCGAGTGGCACGAGGACCATCGATTGCTGACGATGCCGATCGACGTTCAGCGGGTCCGACTTGCCCATGAAGATGCAGATTCGGCAGCGCGGATCGGTGGCATTGGTCGTGTACCACTTGTGGCCGTTGATCACGTACTGGTCGCCGTCGCGGACGATGCTCGATTCGATGTTGGTCGCATCGCTCGAGGCCACGTCGGGCTCGGTCATCGCGAAGCAGGAGCGAATTTCGCCGGCGAGCAGCGGCTGGAGCCAGCGCTCCTTCTGCTCGGTTGTGCCGTAGCGCGCGAGCACCTCCATGTTGCCGGTGTCGGGCGCCGAGCAGTTGAAGACTTCCGGAGCGAGATGCGAGCGGCCCATGATCTCGCAGAGCGGTGCATAGTCGAAATTGCCGAGCCCGCTGCCGTCGTGCGCCTTCGGCAGGAACAGGTTCCAGAGCCCGGCCTCGCGCGCCTTCGGTTTCAGCTCGTCGAGGATCGGTGCGACCTTCCACGGGCCGAGCGTTTCCGCCTCGCGGTAGTAGCGCCGCTCGTTCGGATAGATGTGAGCTTCCATGAAGGCGTGCAGTCGGCGCCGCAGGTTCTGGACCTCTGGAGTAAACGTGTACACCACGCGATTATGCAATCAATGCGACAAGATCGTCGGACGGTCTATTGAAGTTCGTCGGACATTATGTTGCGTGCATTCCGGCTTCAGCGCGTCACGGCAACACCCTCTCGCTCGCGGTCCCACAGCTCGGCGCGGCGCGCCTGTGCGTCCTGCTTCAGCTTGTATTTCTCGAGCTTTTCAGTCGCGGTCTTCGGCAGGCTTTCGGTGAATTCGACGAAGCGCGGCACCATGAAGTAGCTCATGTGCGCGGCGGCGAAATGAATCACGTCGGCGTGCGCCATCGTCTCGCCGGGCCTCAGCACGACATAGACCATCACGTCGTCTTCGCTCATCTCCGAAGCGACGGGGATCGCGGCGACCTCGAGGATGGCGGGGTGCCGCGACAGGATCAGCTCGACCTCGTAGGCCGAAATGTTCTCGCCGCGGCGCCGGATCGCTTCCTTCTTGCGGTCGACGAAATAGAGGTAGCCGTCGCCATCGAGATAGCCCCGGTCACCGGTGCAAAACCAGCCGTCGACGAAAGCGCGCGCGGTCTCGGCCGGCATGTTGTAGTAGCCCTTCATCATCGATCCGGCCTGCAGCGGCAGGACCCGGATCTCACCGACTTCGTCGGGTGGCAGAGCCTCGCCGTCGTCGTCGACGATGCGCAGTTCGCAGGCGCCCCGTGCGCGGCCCGCGGAGCCGGCCTTTTCCGGCGGATCGTCGGCTGTGAAGCAGGTCACCGAGAAGTTTTCCGACATCGCGAAGACCGATGTCAGTTCGACACCGTAGCGCTGCTGGATCTCGCGATAAATCTCTTTCGGCACCGGCACCGCCATGCACAGGCGCAAGCGGTGATCGCGTTCGTGCGGCCCGGGCGGGAGCTTCCAGATGATGTTCGTCATCGCGCCGAGGGCGTTGAACTGGGTTGCGCCGGTCGCCCGGATGTCGCTCCAAAAGCGGGTCGCCGAAAAGCGCGGCGCCAGCGCCACCGCGGCGTCGGCCCAGAGCGCCGCGTACGAACTGAACCAGATCGCGTTGGCGTGAAAAAGCGGCAGGCAGGTGTAGAGCACGTCGTCGGGCTGGTAGCCGAAGTCGATCGTCACCGCGCGGCCGACCGCGTGGCCCTGCGAGTGCGGGCACATCACGCCTTTGGACGGGCCGGTGGTGCCCGAGGTATACATGATCAGCTGCGTGTCGTCGTGCGCGACCGCGTCGAGCGGCGGACGGGTCTCGTCGCCGGAGTCGAGCGCTGCGAAGGCGGCGACGGGTGCGGCGACGGAGCCGAGGCCGCAATTCGCGAGCGGCCGCGAGCCGCGATAGAACCAGCGCCGGACCTTCGGCAGCTGCGCGGCGATCGAGGCGACCCGCTCGACCCATTCGTCGTCGATCACGACGCAGGTCGCGTCGGACTGGTCGATGAAATAGCGCAGCATTTCGCCCTTCGCCGCGGTGTTGATCGGCACCGCGACGGCGCCGAGCTTGCCGAGGCCCCACGTCGTCCAGTAGAACTCCGGGCAATTCGGCAGCATCACGGCGACATGGTCGCCGTGGCCGATACCGTGCGCGGCGCAGCCGTTCGCATAGCGGTTCGTGAGGGCTTCGAGGTCGCCGTAACTGTACGAGCGACCCGCCCACAAAAGAAAGGTCTTGGCGGGAATGCGCGCAGCCTTTTCGGCCAGGATGCGGCCTATCGTGCGCTCTTCGAGTGGGTAGTCCTGCATCGACGCGTGACCTCGCATGTCAGACAAACTCTCAGATATCGTCGGACAATTATCATAGAATGCGCGCCAGGCGACGCTTGCCACGGTCCGCGCCAGGAGACGATAGATGATGCTCACGGAATCAACCACCCGAACGGCAAGCCGGTGGCTGCGCGGTCTCGATGCGGAGACCATCGAGCGCTGGGAGGCCGGCGTGGCGGTCGAGCGCACGCGGCGCGAACCGCCGGCATCGTTTCCGCGCCTGCCCGACCTACCCGCCGGCCGCTACTCGGACCCGGCATTCTTCGAACTCGAGCGCGATGCCTTGATGAAGCACGGCTGGGTCTACGCCGGCCACACCGACCAGTTGCCCGGGGTCGGCAGCTTTTTCGTGCGCCGCCAGACCGGCGCCCCGATCCTCGTCGTGCGCGGCGAGGACCGCGAGGTCCGCGCGTTCTACAACACCTGTCGCCATCGCGGTGCGCCGGTGACCCGCGTCGATGCCGGTTGCTCCGCCGGCACGTTCACCTGCGGCTACCACGGCTGGACCTATCGCCTCGACGGCACGCTCAAGGCGGTGACCGACGTGCGCGATTTTGCCGGCCTCGAACCGGCCTGCCGCAGCCTGGTGCCGGTGCGCTGCGGGCTGCTCGGCAACTTCATCTTCATTTGCGAAGACCCGCATGCCGAATCGCTCGATGATTTTCTCGAGCCGGTGGCACGCTACTTTCGTCACCTGCCGCTCACCGACTTGCGTCTCGTCAACCAGCGCACCATCGAGCTGGCCGGAAACTTCAAGGTCGTGCTCGAGAACTTTCTCGAGGCCTATCACTTTCGCCTTCTGCACCAGCAGACCACGCACCGCATCTTCGACGCGTCGGGCACCAGCGTGCACCTCTGGGATCACGGCCACTCGATGATGCTGACGCCGAATCGGCGCGCCGAATGGGTCGATCCCGGAACCATCGGCATGCCCGAAATGGCCACGGCGACGACGATCGAGCGCGACCACAACCCGAGCTATTGCGTCTTCCCGAACATGATCCTGCCGATCTCGGCGAGCGGCATCCCGTGCGTGGTCATGTGGCCGGTGAGCATCGAGCGCACGCTGATGGAGATTCTGTGGTTCGCGCCCGACTGGGGCGGTGGCCCGCGCGATCCGCTATGGCAAACGCGCATCGCGAATTTCGACCGCATCCTCGACGAAGACATCTCCTTCGTGGCGCCGATTCAGGCCTCGCTGACATCTCCGGGCTTCAAGGGCGTGCCGCTGAATTACCAGGAGCGGCGCATCTATCACTGGCACGAAGAACTCGATCGCCGGATCGGCATCGAGCGCATCCCGGAGCACCTGCGCGTCGCGCCCGTTCTCTCGGCCTGGCGCAAAGCGTCTGACCGGTCTGCCGGATCATGAATGTCCTGCCGCAGCCGGCTTGTCTGCGAGCGCATGGCGAGTCGGCGTGAACGACCCGCAGCGTGCCCCTTTGGGCATCGACGTGGTCGGCCGCAGCCTGACGCGCTTCGTGGGCTCGGCGTGCGGTGCCGGCAAGACGGCCGAGGGACTGCGCGTCATGGAAGCCGGTCACGCCGGCCTGACCTTCGGCTTCGACCTGGTCGGGCCCGAGCCCGGACAGCGCCGTGGCCTGGTGCTCAAGCTCGCGCCGCCGGGTGTGCGTCGCGCCGGCAACACCGATGTCTATCGGCAGGCGCCGCTATTGCGGGCGCTCGCGGCGGCCGGCTTGCCGGTGCCCGGCGTGCCGTACGCGGACTCCGGCGAGGCGGACTTCGGCACGCCGTTCATCATGATGGATCGTCTCGCGGGGCAGCCGTTCTTCGTCTGGCAGCCCGACCCGGCCTTCGACCGCTCCGACGCCGCGGTGACGCCGCTTTGGGAGCAGACGATCGACGCCACGGCCGCGTTGCACCGCTTCGACTGGCAGCGGCATCTGGCCGACTGGGAAGCGCCGCGCGCCCTGGGCGACGAGATCGTGCGCTGGGACCCGGTCCTTGCCAAATCGCCGCGAGCCGACTGGATCGCGAGCGGCCGCGCGGTGCGCGAGCGCCTGCTCGCGACGCGGCCCGAGGGCGGCCCGATCGGTCTCGTACACGGCGACTGCCAGCCCGGCAACGCGCTCTTCGAGGCTGGCCGGCTGACCGGGGTGATCGACTGGGAGCTCGCCTCGATCGGCAGCCGGCGCATCGATGCCGGCTGGATGATGATGCTCGCCGATCACGCCAGCTGGCCCGACGACTGGCGGCCGTGCTGTCCGCTGACGCCGCAGCGGATCGCAGCGCGCTATGCGCAGGCGATGAACGAGGATTGCGACGACCTGCCGTGGTACCAGGCGTATGCCGGCTATCGCCTCGGCGCGATCGCGTGCCTCAACGTGCACCTGCACCGCGGCGGTCGCCGGCCCGATGAAACCTGGGAGCGCTTCGCGTTTGCGATCCCTCTGATGTTGGCGAGGGCGGCGGCGATCCTCGAACGCCTGCCGGTCGACGCCGGAGCCTGCCGATGATCGATTTCTCGCTGCCAGCCGAGCACCTCGAATTGCGCGAGCGCGTGACGGCGTTCGTGCGCGACGAGGTCATCCCGCGCGAGGGCGACCCGCGCCAGGACGAGCACGGCCCGAGCGACGCGTTGCGCCTCGAGCTCGTCGCTCTTGCGCGCGCCGCGGGCCTGCTCTCGCCGCACGCACCGCTCGCCTGGGGCGGCCTCGGCCTCGATCACCGCGGCATGGCGGTGGTGTTCGAAGCGGCCGGCTACAGCCTGCTCGGACCGCTGGCGCTGAACATCCAGGCGCCCGACGAAGGCAATGCGAACCTGTTGCACAAGGTCGGCACCGAAGCGCAGAAGGAGCGCTGGCTGCGCCCACTGGTGGCCGGCCGGATCCGCACGGTGTTCTCGATGACCGAGCCCGACGACGGCGCCGGCGCCGATCCGTCGCTGATGAAGACCGCAGCCCGTGCCGACGGCGACGACTTCGTGATCGACGGCCGCAAATGGCTGATCACCGGTGTGCCCGGGGCGGCATTGAACATCGTGATGGCGCGCACCTTCGACGCCGGCGGCACCGATCTCGGCGCGAGCATGTTTCTGGTCGCCATCGACGCGCCGGGCTTTCGCGTCGTGCGCCAGCTCGACACGATCGATTCGGTGTCGCCTGGCGGCCATGCAGTGGTCGACTTCGAGCAGGTGCGCGTGCCGCGCGGCGCGCTGCTCGGCGAGCTCGGCCAGGGTCTGCGCAACGCCCAGGTGCGGCTCGGGCCGGCGCGGCTCACGCACTGCATGCGCTGGCTCGGCGCGGCGCGCCGGGCGCACGACGTGGCGGTCGACTACGCGCGCCGCCGGCATGCCTTCGGCAAGCGGATCGGCGAGCACCAGGGGGTCGGCTTTCAGCTCGCCGACAACGAGATCGAGCTGCATGCCGCACGCCTCATGGTCTGGCAGGCCGCCTGGCTGCTCGACCAGGGGCTGCACGCGCGCACCGAGACGAGTCAGTGCAAGGTTTTCTGTTCCGAGGCGCTGAGCCGGGTTGTCGATCGCTCGCTGCAGGTGCTCGGTGGCCTCGGCATCACCGCCGACACCGTGGTGCAGCGCATCTACCGCGAGATTCGGCCGTTCCGCATCTACGACGGCCCCTCCGAAGTGCACCGCCACGCGCTGGCGCGGCGCATCGTCGGTGCCTGACTCGCAAGCGTCGCGGACAAGAACGTCATGTTGATCACACGCGCCGGCACGTTCGACGAGATCCACCAGGCGTTCCGGTGGCGGCTACCCGAGCGCTACAACATCGCCAGCGATGTCTGCGACCGTCACGCGGCCGGCCCCGAGCGCACGGCGCTGATCCACGAGCAGGCCGATGGCGGCGTCACGCGATACAGCTTCCTGCAGGTGCGGCGCCTCGCGAACCAGTGCGCCCACGTGCTGCGCCATCTCGGTCTCGCGCAAGGGGACAGGGTACTGATCTACCTCGGCCAGGATCCGGCGACCGCGGTCGCGCACGTCGCCTGCTGGAAGTCGGGCCTGGTCTCGGTGCCGACGTCGGTGCTCTTCGGCACCGACGCGCTCGCCTACCGCTTGCGCGACAGCGGCGCGCAGGTGCTGATCACCGATGCCGCGCATTGGCCGATCGTCGCGGCCACCCGCGAGCAGGTGCCCGCGCTGAAACACGTGATGCTCGTCGACGGTCGTGCCGACGGCAGCCTCGACTTCTGGGCCGAACTCGAACGCGCCTCCGATGCGTTCCAGACGCTCGCGCTCACGCCCGACACGCCGGCCTTCATCAACTACACCTCCGGCACCACCGGCCTGCCGAAGGGCACGCTGCAGGGCCACCGCTCGATGCTCGGCCACATGCCCGGCCTCGAACTGGTCTACGACTTCCTGCCGCAGCCCGGCGACGTGATGTGGTCGCCGGCCGACTGGTCCTGGCTCGCCGGCCTGATGGACGTGCTGATGCCGGCATGGTTCTGCGGCCTGCCGGTGCTGACCTATCGCAACACCAGCTTCGACCCGGAGGAAGCGTTTCACCTGATGGGCAAGCACAAGGTTCGCATCGGACTCCTGACGCCGACGATGCTGCGCCGCCTGAGCGCCGTGCCCGACCCGCTGCGCCGTCACGGCGTCGCGCTGCGCTCGGTCATCAGCGGCGGCGAATCGGTGGGACGCGAAACGCTCGAATGGGCGCGCGGTGCGCTCGGCATCGAGGTCAACGAGGTCTATGGACAGACCGAATGCAACATCGTGCTCGGCAACTGCGCGCAGGTGCTGCGACCTAAGCCGGGGTCGCTCGGCAAGGCCTTGCCGGGGCACATCGCGGCGATCGTCGACGGCGAAGGGCAGCCGGTGCCGACGGGCATCGTCGGCCACATCGCGTTCAGGCGTCCCGACCCGGTGATGCTGCTCGAATACTGGGGCAAGCCGGAGGCGACGCGCGACAAGTTCGTCGGCGACTGGCTGCTCACCGGCGACCTCGGCCGCTGCGACGACGAGGGCTACTACTGGTACGTGAGCCGTGCCGACGACGTGATCACGAGCGCCGGCTACCGCATCGGCCCGGGCGAGATCGAGGACGCACTGAATGGGCACCCCGCGGTTTCGATGTCGGCGGTGATCGGGGTGCCCGATCCGATAAAAACGGAGGCGATCCGTGCTTTCGTGGTGCTGCGACCCGGCTATAGGGCGACTGCCGAGCTGGCCGAAACGATCCGTGCATCGGTGCGCACGCGGCTCGCGCGTCACGAGTGTCCGCGCGACATCGAATTCCTGGACGCGCTGCCGATGACCGCGACCGGCAAGATCCTGCGCCGCGAGCTGCGCCAGCGTGTGCGCGTCGATTCGTAGGCCCTGCCGGGTGCGCACCGCCTTTGTCGAAGCCGCCAGCCGCTGGCT
>JAYSMB010000217.1:0-4631 GCA_043725065.1 Burkholderiales bacterium | reverse complement strand
ATCCGCTGCGTCAGCATGACGATCTGGCTGAGCGCCGAGACTTCGATCGGGTTGACATCGCGCTGCAGCTTCATCGACAGGATCGCTTCGGCCGCTTCGAGCAGGTCGAACGACTGCAGGTTGATCGCGCGCAGGGCCAGGCCAACCTCGGTCAGCGCCTTTTGCTGCGCGACGATGACATTGGCGTTCTTCTCGGCGCGATCGACCAGCGGGATGACCGCATCGAGCGCGTCCTGCGCCCCCGAAGGCGCGGCGGCGATATTGCCTTGACCGTTCTTCAGGCTGCGCACGTTGTTCGCCAGAACCTCGACGCTTTCCTTGACCTCGGGAAACGCTGTCGCGGTGCCGACGATCGCCTGCGACACCGACTTGGCAAGCCGCTGCGACTGCATCAATGCCTGGCCGGTCGCGCCGACCTGGGCCGAGCCGCGGCTCGCCGAGACGAAGGAGTAGATCGTCAGCACGATCAGGCCGAGCAAGCCCAGGCCGAGCAGGCCGAGCAGGATTCGTTGCTGTTCGGCGACCGGACGCTGGCCGATCAGCGGCAGGCTGGCGCCGAGCGGCGCGGCGCCGGTATCGGCGCCCTGCAGTCGGGTCTCGGTGAAATCGGCGATCTCCGACGGCACCACCTCGGAAATGATCGAGGAGTTCGACAAGCCCTCGCCGGCAAGGCTCGGCTCGGCATCGAAGGCCGCGGAGGCGTCGAGGTCGACGTCGGGAATCGGCGGGTCGGCCGGCGCCAGCGCCGCGCCGCCGCCGGCCTGCGCATAGGCGTCGGCGAAAGCGGCGTCGTGCTCGAGCGCGTCATGCTCGGGCGCCGCGCTCTTCTGGCCCCATCCCTTGATCTTGTTCACGAAGCTCATATGGCCCTCTCAAGGATTCCCGAGATCACTCACCGACGATCTTGAGGAACAGATCGTTTCCCGCCAATTCGACCAGACTCAACTCCTGCCAGACCCGCGCCGAGGCGTCGCGATAGCGGGCGCCGACAAAGGCCGGACGGGCGCCGCTCTCGTCGGCGTCGCGAGTCAGGTCGTTCTCGCTGCGCAGACCCGAGAGTCGGTCGACCAGCAACACGCAGTTGATGTCGAGCGACTGGTTGAAGCCGACCAGGTGAGCCTGCTCGCGCCCGGCCTCCACGGTCTTGACGCCGAGAAAGCCGGCCAGGTCGACGACCCCGTGCAGATGGCCGCGCAGATTGGCCACGCCGAGGAACCAGCGGTGGCTGTGCGGAACATGGGCCAGCGGCGACATGGCGAAGATCTCGCCCGCGTCGCGCAGGGGAAAAAGAAAGCCACGCGAGCTGCATTCGACCGCAAGCCACGAACGACCGAGCGGCTCGGTACGCGCCGCTTGCAAGCGTTCGGCGAGCCGGGTCTGGAGGTCGCGCAGGGCCTGCTTGTTTGCCATTCACTTCAGCGACCGCCGGGCCGCCCCAAGGGCGCCGCCGCCCCATGGGCCACGAAGTGGCCCATTCCGGCCAAGGGAGCAGCGAACGAAGAGAGCGTGGGGATCGACATCACTAGTCGAAGGCGCGGATCTTCGCCATCAGCTCGGTCGGATCGACCGGCTTGACGATGTAGTCGCGCGCTCCCTGGCGCATGCCCCAGACCTTGTCGGTCTCCTGATTCTTGCTCGTGCAGATGATGACCGGCACGTTCGAGAAGCGCGGGTCGCGCGTGATCGCACGCGTGAGCTGGAAGCCGTTCTGGCCCGGCATCACCACGTCCATCAGGATCAGGTCGGGCTTTTCTTCGCCCAGGCGCTTCATCGCGTCTTCGCCGTTCTCGGCGGTGCGCACGTCGAAGCCACGCTTGCCGAGCAGCTCGGACAGGTGATGCAACTCGGTCTTCGAGTCATCGACAAGCAATATCTTCTGGATCGGCATGGTGTCTCGCTTCCCTCAATCGCGACGCGCCGTCGCCGCAGCGCGAATGCGCGCGCGCATCACGCGACTCGCCGATGTTGCTGCACGGCATGCAGCAACTGGTCTTTCGTGAACGGCTTGGTGAGATAGTCCTCGGAGCCGACCATTCGACCACGCGCCTTGTCGAACAGGCCGTCTTTCGACGACAGCATGATGATCGGCACGCCGGCGAACTTGAGGTTGCGCTTGATGATCGCGCAGGTCTGATAGCCGTCGAGGCGCGGCATCAGGATGTCGCAAAAGATCAGGTCGGGGTCGTGGTCGTTGACCTTGGAGAGCGCGTCGAAGCCGTCTTCGGCCAAGAGCACTTCGTATCCGCCCTGCTTCAGGAAAATCTCGGCGCTGCGCCGGATCGTGTTGCTGTCGTCGATGACAAGCACCTTCAATCCTGGCGAATCGGCTGCGGCCACGTTGCTCACCTAGCGTTCTCCTGTCTGGCTCTCATGCCGGTGTGCTTTGACCACGTTCAGATCTGCACCATCTCGAAGTCTTCCTTGCGGGCGCCGCACTCCGGGCACGTCCAGTTGATCGGCACGTCGGCCCAGACGGTGCCGGGCGCAAGACCGTGTTCGAGGTCACCCGCCGCTTCGTCGTAGATCCATCCGCAGATCAGACACATCCATGTCTTCGGCTCGCTCACTGGGTCGCTCACGGGTCAGGCCATGCCTTCACTACAATGCAACGAGATTGTAGACACGTGCCTTCGAGGAAAAGCAAGGCTCTGTAGGTACATACGCAACATTCTTCACGTTCGGCTAGAGGTCTGCCCGGGCCTCGCACCAACGGCTCTCCTCGCGGCTTCCGAGCATCCCATGACTGCCATCTCCAAGGCCACCGAGGCCGACGCCGCCGAACCCGCCGAACAACCCGCACCCGCCTGCGTGATGAGCTTCAACGTCAGCGATCCGAGCGGCGCCGGCGGCTCGGCCGGCGATGTGGCGACGATCGCGGCGATGGGCGCGCATGCGCTGCCGGTGGTCACGAGCATCGTCATGCGCGACACCGCCGAGATCTTCGACCACCACGCGATCGAGGCCGACGTGATCGTCGAGCAGGCGCGAAGCGTCCTCGAAGACGTGACCATCGCGGCGTGGAAGGTCGGCTTTCTCGGCTCGACCGAGGGCGTGAGCGCGGTCGCCGAGATCCTGGCCGACTATCCCGACGTGCCGCTGGTCGCCTACCTGCCCAACCTCGCCTTTGTGGAAGAAGACGAGCAGCAGTCCTATCTCGAGGCGTTTCGCGAGCTGGTGCTGCCGCAGACCGAAGTGCTGGTCGGCAGCCACCAGACGCTCTCCGATTTCCTGCTGCCCGACTGGGAGGGCGAGCGACCGCCTTCGTCGCGCGAGATCGCGGTCGCCGCCAACAAGCACGGCACGCGCTACGTGCTCGTCACCAGCGTGCCCCTGCCCGACCAATTTCTGGACAACGTGCTCGCCAACGCGCAGGGCGCGATCACCGGCGAGAAGTTCGAGCGTTTCGAGGCGACCTTCGTCGGCGCCGGCGAGACGCTCTCGGCCGCCCTCGCCGCGCTGCTCGCCACCGGCGTCGAGCTGCACGCCGCAGTCGGCGAGGCGCTCGCCTTTCTCGACCAGGCGCTCGACGCCGGCTTTCGTCCCGGCATGGGCAACGTCATCCCCGATCGCTTCTTCTGGGCCCTGCCCGAGGAAGACGAGGAAGAAGCGGTCGCCGGCGAGGCCGACCCCGCCGAGGGCGATGCGCTGACGGCGCCGAGAAGTCCGCGCCATGTCCACTGACGTTGTCATCCTGAGCAAAGCGAAGGATCCCGGCCGCTAATGAGATCCTTCGCTTTGCTCAGGATGACAGTCGCCCGCCAGCTGTGAACAACGCAGAGCTCTTCGAGCGCGCCTGCGGCGTCATCCCCGGCGGCGTCAACTCGCCGGTGCGTGCCTTTCGCGCCGTCGGCGGCACGCCGCGCTTCATTGCCAGCGCCGAGGGTGCGTATCTCGTCGACGCCGAGGGCAAGCGCTACATCGACTACATCGGCTCGTGGGGGCCGATGATCCTCGGCCACCGCCATCCGGCGGTCGAAGCGGCGGTGCATCGCGCCGTCGATCAGGGGCTTTCGTTCGGTGCCCCGACCGAGCGCGAGATCGAGCTGACCGAAGAAATCCTGAAGCATGTGCCGAGCATGGAGCAGGTGCGTCTGGTCAGCTCCGGCACCGAGGCGGCGATGAGTGCGCTGCGCCTGGCGCGCGGCGCGACCGGCCGCGACATGATCGTCAAGTTCGAAGGCTGCTACCACGGCCATGCCGACGCCTTGCTCGTCAAGGCCGGTTCGGGCCTGGCCACCTTCGGCCACCCGACCAGCGCCGGCGTGCCCGAGGCGGTGGTGCGCGACACCCTCGTCCTCGAATACAACAACGTCGCCCAGCTCGACGAGGCCTTCGCCATGCACGGCGCCAAGATCGCCTGCGTCATGATCGAGCCGATCGCCGGCAACATGAACTTCGTGCGCGCCGCGCTGCCCTTCATGAAGCGGCTGCGCGCGCTGTGCAGCGAGCACGGCGCGCTGCTCGTCTTCGACGAGGTGATGACCGGGTTCCGCGTCGGCCTCGGCGGCGCGCAGGCGCTCTACGCGCGCGCGCTGCCCGGCTTCGCGCCCGACCTCAGCGTCTTCGGCAAGGTGATCGGCGGCGGCATGCCGCTGGCCGCGTTCGGCGGCAAGCGCGCCGTCATGGAGCAG
>JAYSMB010000216.1:0-3049 GCA_043725065.1 Burkholderiales bacterium | reverse complement strand
GCGATGGGTTCGGTCGGCGCGCTCGTGATGGCGTTGTCGCGCCGGCGCCTGAACCTGCGGCTGATGCGCCAGGCGATGGACAGCACGATGAAGCTGTCGTCGTTCGTCGTGATGATCCTGGTCGGCTCGACCACCTTCAGCCTGTCGTTCCAGGCGGTCGACGGCGCGATCTGGGTCGAGCACCTGCTGACCGGCCTGCCCGGCGGGCAGCTCGGCTTCCTGATCGTCGTCAACATCCTGATCTTCGTGCTCGCGTTCTTCCTCGACTTCTTCGAGCTCGCATTCATCATCGTGCCGCTGGTCGGCCCGGTGGCGGCGAAGCTGGGCATCGACCTGACCTGGTTCGGGGTGGTGCTGGCGGTCAACATGCAGACCTCCTTCATGCACCCGCCGTTCGGTTTCGCGCTGTTCTACCTGCGCAGCGTCGCCCCGGTGGAGGACTACGACGACAAGGTCACCGGCAAGCGCCTGCGCAAGGTCACGACCGGCGAAATCTACATGGGCGCGATCCCGTTCGTCGTGATCCAGGTCATCATGGTGGCGCTCGTGATCACCTTCCCGCAGCTCGTGACGGGCGGCCTGGACAAGCCGGTGGTGGTCGACGTCGACAAGGCCTTCCGCGAGCTGCGCAAGGAGTCGCAGGAGCAGAAGGACAAGGACAACACCGACCCGTATGCGGCGCCTGCCGCGGCGTCACCCGGGTCGGCAGCGGCCTCGGACGCGGCCGCTTCGGGCGAGGCCGATGTGGACCCGATGAAGGCCCTGGTCGAGTCGATGCAGCGCAACCCGGCGCCGAAGAAGCCCTGAACCGCGGCGGCGCCTGCAGTCGCCGATCGACGACGATCGCCGCCGCGCCCCATGAAAAAGGCCCCGCTTGCGCGGGGCCTTCTGCTTGCCGAAGAACCGGCGGCGTCAGAGCTTCTGCGACTGCATGAAGTCGTCGAAGCCCGCTTCGGTGAAGCGGAACCACAGGTTCTGGTCGCGCCGGAAGTTCGAATAGTCCTCGTAGATCTTCTTCCAGGCCGGGTTAGTGGCGCCGATCTCGCTGTAGAGCGCGATCGCTTCCTTGAAGGCCTGCTCCATCATGTCCTTCGGGAAGCGGAACAGCTTCGCGCCGTTGCCGACCAGGGTCTTCAACGCCGCCGGGTTGCGCGCGTCGTACTTGGCCTGCATGTCGACGTGCGCATACGAAGCCGCGGCCTCGACGATGGCCTTGTACTCCGCATTCAGCACCTCGTAGGCCTTGGTGTTGATGAAGAAGTCGAGTTGCGGGCCGCCCTCCCACCAGCCCGGGTACGCATAATTCGGCGCGACCTTGTACAGCCCGAGCTTCAGGTCGTCGTACGGGCCGACCCATTCAGCAGCGTCGATCGTGCCCTTCTCGAGCGCCTGATAGATCTCGCCGCCCGGGATGTTCTGCGGCACGCCGCCGATGCGCTCGATCACCTTGCCGCCGAAGCCGCCGATGCGGAACTTCAGGCCCTTCATGTCGGCGAGCGACTTGATCTCCTTGCGGAAGAAGCCTCCCATCTGCGCGCCGGTGTTGCCGCCGGGGAAATTCACGATGTTGTACTTGGCGTAGAACTCGCGCATCAGCTTCAGGCCGTTGCCCTCGTACATCCACGCCGTCATCTGGCGCGAGTTCAGGCCGAACGGGATTGCGCAGCCGAGTGCGAACACCGGGTCCTTGCCAAAGAAGTAGTAAGGCGCCGTGTGTGCGATCTCGACCGTGCCGTTCTGCACGCCGTCGACGACGCCGAACGGAGGCATCAGCTCGCCGCCGGCGTGCGTCGTGATCTGGAACTTGCCGCCGGTCATGTCGCCGACCTTCTTCGCGAACACCTCGGACGCCCCGAAGATCGTGTCCAGCGATCTCGGGAAACTCGAGGCCAGACGCCAGCGCACCGCTGTCTGCGCGTGGACCAGCGCCGGCGCGGCGCCGGCAGCAATGACGCCGGCGATGCCGGTACTCCGAATGAACGAGCGACGCTCCATCCTTGATCTCCTGTTGGGTTGTCAGACTTCGACCGGCGGACGGCGTCCCACCGAGCGTCGAAATTCTAGGGTCGGGTCTCCCCCGCTTCGCCGGTAATTACCCGGCAGGGACGGCCCTAGGTCGGGCGCGCGGCAGCGCGTTCAGAGACCGGCGATCTTCAGCCGCTCGATCAGCACCGAGCCGATCGTCTTGCTGCCCATCGTGTAGGCGTCGGCACCGACCGCGACGATGCCCTTGAACATCGCGCGCAGGTTGCCGGCGATCGTGATCTCGTGCACCGGGTACTGGATGCGCCCGCGCTCGACCCAGAAGCCGGCCGCGCCGCGCGAGTAGTCGCCGGTGACGTAGTTCACGCCCTGCCCCATCAGCTCGATCACGAACAGGCCGCGGCCCAGCTTCTTCAGCATGGCAGGCAGGTCGTCGCCGGGCTGCGTCAGCCGGCTCGTCAGCGTGAGATTCTGCGAGCCGCCGGCGTGGCCGGTCGTGCGCAGGCCGAGCTTGCGTGCCGAGTAGGTCGACAGGAAGTAGCCCTGCACATCGCCGCCGCGCACCACGTCGCGCGCCCGCGTCAGCACGCCCTCGTCGTCGAACGGCGCGCTGCCCTTGCCGCGCGGCAGGTGCGGGTCTTCATGGACGTCGATGTGCGGCGCAAGCGCCTGCCGGCCCAGGCTGTCGAGCAGGAAGCTCGACTTGCGGTACAGCGCGCCGCCGCTGGTCGCCTGCACGTAGGCGCCGAGCAGGCCGGCCGCCAGCGACGACTCGAACAGCACCGGCACCTCGCAGGTCTTGATCTTGCGCGACTTCAGGCGCGACAACGCGCGCTCGGCCGCGTAGCGCCCGACGGCCTCGGGCGAGGCCATCTCGTCGGCGGCACGCATCGAGGTGTACCAGGCATCGCGCTGCATGCCGTCGCCGCGCTTGCCCGGCGTCGACGCGATCGGCGCCACCGACAGGGAATGGCGCGAGCTCGCGTAGCCGCCGCGAAAGCCGCGGCTGTTGCCGGCGAAGAAGTGCGACTGCTGCGCCGACACGCCGGCGCCTTCGGAGTTGGTG
>JAYSMB010000215.1:0-2224 GCA_043725065.1 Burkholderiales bacterium | reverse complement strand
GTCCGTCGCGGTGGTGCTGGTGAACAAGATGGACCTCCTGCCGCACCTCGACTTCGACCTGGACCTGTTCCGCCACAACGTCGCTGGTGATGTAGACCTCGCGAATGCCGCGTTCGGTGGCGAAGGCGGCTACGTCTTTCAGGCCGCCCAGGTGCAACGCGTTCGCCTCGCTGTGAAGTCGGTCATCGGTGCGGTCGTCGAAGTAACCGACGAAGTCGACGCCGTAATCGGCACTCTGCATCAATGCCTTCGCGACTTTCACGCCGAGCGCGCCGCCGCCGACCACGACCGCGCTGCGCCGCGCGTCGGGCCTCGCCGAAAGGCGCCGCACTGCGAGTTTGCCGATCCAGACGGCCAGCCATTGCAGCACCGGCGTGGCCAACAGCCAAACGAGCATGACCTCGTCGGAGAAGAAATGCAGGCTTTGCGTCGCGTAGCCGCAGAGCACCAGGATCGCCACCAACGTCACCCAGGACGAGACAATGTCGACAGCCGCTGCGACCAGGCTTTCGCGAAAACGGTTGCGCCCCGGAAAGGTCAATGCAAAGACCAGCAGGCACAAAGTCAGCCCCGGCCGGTCGACGCTTTCGTCGGCGAAGGCCGAAGCGAGAAGAAAAGTCAGCACCGTGATGCTGGGTTCGAGAAATGCCGCGACGAGCGACGTCACCGACTGCGGCGCGCTGTAGAAGGTTCGCTTGTAGGTTCGGTCGTCAAACATGGATTGGTGGTGTCGGGCCGATCCGCCGTCGATGTGGTGGGCTCGGACAACCAGTGCCCTGGCTCACGTCAATACGGCGACGGCGGGCGCTTGCAAGACGCGCCACGCTTTTCGACCCCCCCTTTTCTCATCGCCGCGGCGGCGGCGTGACCGGCGGATTCTCCATCAAAAACCGGGCCCTTCAGACCGCGTCATCAGGGGGGTCGGGCGCGGCCCGTGCCTACAATCGTGGCATGTTTAACGGTCTTAACACGCTGCTGGGCAGCGCCGTCATCGAGCGGCTCAACTTGCTCGCGAATCACGTCATCGCGGCCGAGCCGATTGCGGTCGAGCGGCTCATAACGCACGTGGGCCGCAGCATCGAATTGCGCTTCGAAGGCTGGCCCAGCATGTTGCCTTCGTTGCCACTGGTAGCCTTTCGGGTCACGCCGGCAGGCTTGCTCGAGTGGTGTGGCGAGACGCCGCCCGAGGCGCCCGATCTTCGGGTCGTGATCGATGCGTCGAACCCGGCGTTGGCGATGGCGCAGGCTCTCGCCGGCACACGTCCCAAGGTCGAGATCGCTGGCGACGCCGCCTTCGCAACCGACCTCAACTGGCTCTTCGACAACCTGCGCTGGGACGTGCAGGACGATCTGGCCCGCATCGTCGGCGCCGGCCCGGCGCGCGAGATCGGCCGCATCGGCGGTGGCATCGCGAGCGCGTTGCGCCAAGCGGTGGCGCAGGTTTCGGGGTTGGTCGGTCGCGCTCGCCGCGCAGATTCGAGCCCACCGCCGAGATGAGGCATGTCGCGCGGTTGATCGTCATCACGGTCACCGTGTTGCGTTACGGGCTGGACGAGCTGGCGCTCTCAAACTTTCGCCAGCCGTGGGTGCGTGTACTGGTCTGGCTGATGACCATCGGCCGCCGGCTGGATGCGCCGCGCGGCGAACGCTTGCGGCTCGGGCTGGAGCGGCTGGGCCCGATTTTCGTCAAGTTCGGCCAGGTGCTTTCGACCCGTCGCGATCTGCTGCCGGCCGACTTCGCCGACGAACTCGCCAAGCTGCAAGACCGCGTGCCGCCCTTTCCTGCAGCGCAGGCGCGGGCGATCGTCGAGCGCGCGTTCGGGCGGACTATCGATGAGGTCTTCGCGAGCTTCGAGGCCGAACCCATCGCCAGCGCCTCGATCGCGCAGGTACATTTCGCCACGTTGAAAAACGGCCGCGAGGTCGCGGTCAAGGTGCTGCGCCCTGGCATGCGCGAAGTGATGGACGACGACATCGCTTTGATGCGCACTCTGGCCCGCTGGGTCGAGCGTGCGTCGGCCGACGGCAAGCGCCTCAAGCCGCGCGAGGTGGTGGCTGAATTCGCCAAGTACCTGCACGATGAACTCGACCTCGTGCGTGAGGCCGCCAACGCCGCGCAACTGCGCCGCAACATGGCCAGCCTCGACGTCATCATGGTGCCCGAAATGGTCTGGGATCTGTGCACCCAGAACGTGATCGTGATGGAGCGCATGCACGGCGTCCC
>JAYSMB010000214.1:0-1872 GCA_043725065.1 Burkholderiales bacterium | reverse complement strand
GTTCGAGGACCAGAGCTTCGACGTCGTGCTCCAGCTCGACACGCTGCAGCACCTGAAGAACACCGAGCGCATGCTGCGCGAGACGGCGCGCGTCGGCCGCGTCGGCATCGTCAGCTTTCCGAACTTCGCGCACTGGCCGAACCGGCTGCATGTCGCCGCCGGCCGCATGCCGGTGACGCGCGTGCTGCCCTATCAGTGGTACGACACGCCGAACATCCGCGTCGGCACGTACGCCGATTTCGCGGTCCTGGCGAAGAAGGACGGCCTGGCCGTCATCGACTCGTTCGGCATTCAGGCCGGCAAGGCGGTTCGCGTCTTGCCCAACCTGCTCGCCAGCGTCGCCGTGTTCAAGTTCCAGCGCGCCTGAAGACAGGCGCGCTTCGCCGGCATCCGCTCGATCAGCACCGAGTCGCCGAACTCGTGCGTGCGGTAGGCGGCGGATTCGAGGGCGGCGTCGATGCGAGCCAGCGTCGCGTCGTCGACGAAGGCGCGCAACAGCTCGTGGTGGCTCGAGCCCGGTTCGTGCGTGCCGCTGACGAGCGCATCGACGAGGCGAACCGGCGTCCGCGGGCCGAGCCGGTTGGCCGTCAGGCCGTCGCCGGCGACGAGGCCCCCAGGCCGCGCGGCCGCATGCTCGAGGGCGCGCGCCACGGTCGTGCCGAGGGCGACGATGCGACCGCCGCTTACGCGCGCGGCTTCGATCGCCGCGACGGTCGATGCCGGCAGGTGATACGGCTCGTCGAAGGGCAGGCGCATGTCGAGCGCCGCGTCGCCGGTCGACGAGAGCCCCGCGGCATGGGTCAACGTCGCAAAGCCGATGCCGCGGGCCTGCAGCGCGTCGAGCAGCTGCCAATCGAGGATGAAGCCGGCGGAGGGCGGCTCGAAGGCGACCGGCAGCGCGGCGATGCGCGTCCAGACGTCCCAGAGCGCGAGCGGTTCGGCCAGGTGCGCGTACTGCACCGGCCGGCCGTGCCTGGCGATGCCGGCCCAGATCGCGTCGGCGCCGCCGCTGAAGCCGACCTCGACCAGGCGTGGATGGCCGAGGGTGCGCAGGACCTCTGCCTCGAGCGGGCCGAGGACGAGCCGGTCGCCGGCAACGAGCGGCGGTGGCAAGGGCCGGTCTTCGGTGCGGGTCCGATAGTCGCCGGCGCCGAACACGATGGCGCTGAAAATGTGCACGTCGTCGACTGCAAGCGAGCGTCGACCCGCGAGTCGCAGCTCGATCGCCGCGCCGCTGGGTACATGTCGCCCCGAGAGGCTGGCCGGCAGGGTCGCCGCGTCGTTGGCGACGACGAGGTCGCCGGGGGCGAGCAATCCGGCGAGCCGATGTCGGGCGTCGTGCGCAATGAGGCCGGCCGCGTCGACTGCAAGCAGGCGTGCGTCGAGCGGACGCTGCACCGGGCGGGCGGCGGCTTTCATGCGCCGCTCCGGCCGCTGCCGCCGTCGATCCGCAGGCGGTCGATGCATTCGACGATTTCCCGCGCCGCGTCGCGTGGCCGCTTCAGCGTCGCCGGGTCGGCGTCGGGCAAGGCGGCGGCGTGCATCGGCGTGTCCATGTCGCCCGGGTCGATCACGACGACGGCGACACGGTGGGCACGCAGCTCCTCGTCCCAGATGCGGCTCATGTGCGCGAGCGCGGCCTTGCTCGCGCCATAGGCGCCCCAGCCGGCGTACGGCGCGGCGCCGGCGTCGCTGGTGACGTTGACGACCAGCGAACGCCGGCCTCGCGCGGCGTTCTCTCGCGTCGATGCAGAGAGCAGACCGAGCAGGGCCTTGGTCAAGCGAAACGGGCCGAGCACGTTGGTGGCGAGCGCGGCTTCGAAGTCCTCGCACTCGGTGTCGGCAAGCAGGGCGAGCGGCACCGGGCCGAGC
>JAYSMB010000213.1:0-3814 GCA_043725065.1 Burkholderiales bacterium | reverse complement strand
GCCTTGCGCACCAGCGGCTTTTCGCGGCGCTGCTTGTTGAGCATGCATTCGGACTGTGCGATCAGCACCTTGGGACCTCTTTCGTCGGTCGTCAGCGCCTCTTTCAGCGCGTCGCGCATGGCGGCCACGTCGTAGGTGCGGCGCTGCGTGCGAACCCACTTCACGCCGACGCCGCGCACCGCCTTCTCGATCGCATGACCGGTGCTGCGCGTCGGGTTCAGCGCCGTCGACGACATGATGTCCTGCCCGCCGGTGGCCGCGCTGTAGCTGTTGTCGACGATGATGGTCAGGTTGTCGCTGCGGTTGAAGACCGCGTTGGCGATGCCGCTGGTGAGACCGTTGTGCCAGAAACCGCCATCGCCCATCATCGAGATCGCGCGCTTGCCGGAGGCCGTGTTGAACGCCGAGGCGCCCGCCGTGCCCAGGCCGTAGCCCATCGTCGTGTTGCCGAGGTTGAACGGCGGCAGGATGGAGAACAGGTGACAACCGATGTCGGCGCTGATGTGGTGCGGCCCGAGTTCGCGTTCGACCAGCTTCATCGCGCTGAAGATCGGCCGTTCCGGGCAGCCGGTGCATAAACCCGGCGGGCGCGCAGTGACGCTGTCGGCCAGCGGCGCAAGGCCCAGCATCTTCGGCTCTGCCGCGGGACGGCCCGGCGCGACCACCGGCAACGGTGCCAGCACCGGCTCGACGCGCCCGTAGCGTTCGAGAAAAGCACGCGTGCCCTTCAGCACCTCGGCGCTGGTGTATTCGCCAGCCGGCGCGAGGAAGTCCTTGCCGTGCAGCGCGGTCTGCAAGTCGGCCTGACGCAGGATCGTCGCGAGGTTCTGCTCGATGAAATTGGGCTGGCCCTCCTCGACCAGCAGCACCGCCCGCTTGCCGGCGCAGAAACGCCGCACCTCGCTGTCGATGACCGGGTAGGCGACGTTCATCACGTAGAGCGGGATCTTCGAGTTGCCGTACACGTCGGCTACGCCGAGCCGCTCGAGCGAGCGCAGCAACGTGTTGTACAGGCCGCCCTGCACGACGATGCCGAGGTCGTCGGCCCCTTCGGCGAAGAACTCGTTGAGCTCGCGCTCCTCGATGAAGCGCACCGCCGCGGGCCAGCGTTCGTGGACCTTTTCCTGCTCGTGTGCGTAGCTCGCCGGCGGCAGCACGATGCGGCTCGTGTCGCGCCGCGGTGTTTCGAGCGCGTCGCCTATGGTGAACGCGGAGCGGCGGTTGTCGGCGGCGATGAACTCGCCGTGCACATGGCAGGCGCGAATGCGCAGCTGCAGCATCACCGGCGTGTGGCTGGCCTCCGACAGTTCGAAGCCACGCTTCACCGCGTCGACGATGCAAGGCAGGTTGGGCCGCGGGTCGAGCAGCCAGATCTGCGACTTCATCGCGAACGCATGGCTGCGTTCCTGCATGATGGACGAGCCTTCGCCGTAGTCCTCGCCGATGACGATCAGCGCGCCACCGGTGACGCCGCCCGAGGCCAGGTTGGCCAGGGCGTCGGAGGCCACGTTGGTGCCGGCAGTCGACTTGAAGGTCACCGCGCCGCGCAGCGGGTAGTTCACCGAGGCGGCTAGCGTCGCCGCCGCGGTCGCCTCGCTCGCGCTGTTCTCGAAACGGATGCCGTATTCGACCAGGATGTCCTGCGCGTCGGCCAGCACGTCCATCAGGTGCGAGATCGGCGCACCCTGGTAGCCGGCGACATAGGAGACGCCCGACTCGAGCAGCGCCTTGGTGACCGCGAGGATGCCTTCGCCGCGAAACACCTCGCCGGCGCCGAGCCGGAGCTTCTTGACTTCCTCGACGAACGATCGCTCGGCCATGGTGCTTCCTGAAGGTCTGTACTGACGCTGGCGTGACTTGCAAGAGCTATATTAGTTTACGTGGCAATCTATTCAAAATCATGTTTACCCGAGACGAAGTCCGGTCATCCTGAGCGAAGCGAAGGATCTCCCGCATGAGTGCTGAAGCGCCTCGTTTCGTCGACGGCTATCTCGCCGCGCTGCTGGCGCAGGCCAGCCACCTCATCTCCTCGGAGTTCCACGAGGTCGTTCGCTCCTACGGCCTCTCGGTCTCCGAGTGGCGCGTTCTCGCCAGCCTCGATGGCGGCGTGCCGATCAGCATCGGCCAACTCGCCCAAGTGGCCGTGCTCAAGCAGCCGACTGTGACGCGCATGCTCGACCGTATGGCGGCCAAGCGCCAGGTCGAGCGCCTGGCGCACGAGAGCGACCGCCGGGTCACGCTCGTGCGAATCACGGCCACCGGCGGCAGGACCGTGTCGCGCCTGATCGCACTGGCGCGTGAGCACGAGCAGCGCGTGCTGGAACCGTTCGGCCTGGCGAGGGCGGAGGATCTGAAGGCGACGTTGCGGCGCATCATCGAGCTGCATCGCGAGCCTCTCGGCGAGGTTTGAGCCCTACCTACATTACGAGCTGACCGCGACGACGGCCGGCGACAAGACAAATCATGGAGAGGACACGATGAAAGACGAACTGGTTTGCCCGCGCGAGCGCTCGCTCGGCGCCATCACGCTCGTGCTCGGCCTCATCGTCTGGGTGCTGCTCATCCTCGGTACGGTGGGACTGGCGCTCGTCTACCTGCTGCTCGGCTTCGTGTTCTACCTGTTCGCGCAGTCGGCGCTCATTTCCTGGCTGCGCGGCAATGGCGTGCTGCTCTCGATGCGGCAACTGCCCGACTTGCGCGCAAAATTCGACGCCTGCTGCGACAAGCTCGGCATCGAGGAGCGGCCCGAGGCCTACGTGCTGCAAGGCGGTGGCGTGCTCAACGCCTTCGCGACGCGCTTTCTCGGCCGTCACTACATTGTGCTGCTTTCCGACATCGTCGACGCCATGGACGCGAACCCGGACGGCGTCAACTTCTACTTCGGCCACGAACTCGGCCACGTGCGCATCAGGCACCTCACCGGCCGCTTGTTGCGCGCGCCCGTGCTCTGGCTGCCGTTGCTCGGTGCGGCCTATTCGCGCGCCAAGGAAACGACCTGCGACCGGCACGGCCGCGCCTGCTGCGAGTCACCCGAGTCGGCGGCACGCGCGCTGGTGGCGCTGGCCGCGGGCGCGCAGCGCTGGAAGCAGGTCGACCTGCCCGCGTATGCCGGGCAGGCGGCGCTCGGCAAGGGCTTCTGGATGTCGTTCCACGAGCTGATCGGCGGCTACCCGTGGCTCACCAAGCGCGTCGCGCGCGTGCTCGATCCGGCGGCGGCCGTCCCCGGCCGAAACCCCTTCGCGTACCTGTTCGCGCTGTTCGTGCCGTACGCCGGTCGCGCCGGCGGCGGTGCTGGCGGCGTGATCGTCGTCGCGGCCGTGATCGGCATCCTCGCAGCGGTTGCGCTGCCGGCCTACAAGGACTACACGGTGCGTGCGCGCCTGAGCGCCGCCTACATCGTCAGCGCGCCGGCGCGGCAGGCGCTGGCCGACTACTTCGCCGAGCACAAGCAGGGTCCCGACTCACTGGCGGAGGTCGGCCTTTCCCCGACCCTGCCCGGTGGCACCAAGCTGTCGCTCGACGCCGAGCATCTGGTGCTCACGGTAGCAACGCCGGAAGGGGAGCTGACGTTCGTGCCGCAGCCGCGAGAAGACGGCAAACTCGGCTGGCGCTGCATGGCGGGCGAGGCCACGCGGCCGGCACAGCTGCCGGCGCTGTGTCGCGACGGGGCGGCGGAAGTCTCGAAGTGAAGGCGTCGCGCGAAAGTCGTCTCTTCTGACGGCAACGCTGCAGTAGGTGCATTCAGGTGGCGCCGCGGAAAAGCTGAGCGGTGCCGGCGCGTGGCCTGACGATCAGACCGAGCAGAGGAACGGCT
>JAYSMB010000212.1:0-4632 GCA_043725065.1 Burkholderiales bacterium | reverse complement strand
GCGGAAGTCGGGGTGCGCGTGCACCACCTCGCCGCGCTTGTCGAGCGGCAGCATGCGCCGCCCGTCGGTCAGCGGGTGGATCACCACCGTCGTGTCCTGCCGCGCCTCGACCACCTCGTCGAGGTAGCAGATCGCACCGAAGCGCACGGCCACGGTCAGCGGCCCGTCGTGCCACACGGTGCCCTGGGCATCGAGCAGGTAGCGGCCCACCAGGTCGGACGCGGTCATGTCCTCGTTGCAGGCCATCGTGATCAGCGGCCTCTTGAGCCGCCAAGCAATGTATTCGAGAAAGCGTGTCTTGCCGCAGCCGGTCGGCCCCTTCAGGATCATCGGCAGGCTGCGCGCAAGCGCTGCCTCGAACAGCCCGACCTCGTTGCCCGCCCGCCGGTAGTAGGGTTCCTCCTCAATCAGGTAGGGGCGGATCAGCTTGTCCATGAGGGTTCGATCGCCGGCTCGGGCATCACTTGCGGGGCACGTCAAAGACACCAAAGGGCCGGGGCCGCCGCAAAGCAGCCCCGGCCGATTCACCGAGCGCGCGTCAAGCGTGCGCCTTGGCCGGCTTCTTCGCGTCGCCGCCCGGGGTCTTGACCACGGTCTTGGTCATCATCGCGATGCCCTCCTCCATGATCACCTTGCGGTTGGGCGGCGGCAGCTTGTCGCCGCGCAGCTGGTCGTAGGGCACCACGACCCAGCATGCGCAACCCCAGATGCACTCGCCGGCCATGCCTTCGAAGCGGATCGCCGGTTCGGACAGCATCGGGCCGATGTCGACCAGCCAGGCGTGCTCGTTGAGCTTGGACTCCCAGTCGAGCTTGTCGTAGTTCTTCTGGCTCTCCCAGAACCCGTGCAAGTCCGTCTTGGCCACGCCGGGCAGAATGATGTTGCCGTAGGCTGTGAGGGCGTCGAAGAACTCGTGGTTGAACGACTGGTAGGTCGAGTCTCCCTCGAGCAGGTACTGCTTTGTCACCAGTTCCTTGAAGCCCTTTTCCAGCTTCTCGAAGCCCATGTCGCGCGAGGCGTGGATGTGCACCTCGGCATAGTCGGTCTTGAAGCCGTCTTTCAGGCCACTGTACTTGGGTGCGAAGTCGATCCACTGCGCGATCACCGCGTCCCACTTCGAACCGGCCTCGCCTGGCAGCACTTGCACGCCGGGGTGGCTGAGCTTGGCGACGTCAAACAGCGTCCAGTTGCGCGACTTGCCCGACAACGTCTCGTGCGGCGCGCCGGTAAAGCCAGCCGGACGCAGCGCACGGAACAGCACGCGGCCCTCTTCGAGCACCGCGAAGCGCATGAAGGAGTCGGCGACGAAGCGGTTGGTCACCATCTGCTTGAAGTTCTGGCGGACCTCCTTCTCTCCGGTGGTCGTATAGGCGGTCAGACGCTGCCAGCTCTGCTCGGGGTTGACGACGAAGAAGCCGCCGGTGAACGGGCTGCGGTACAGGTCGCCCCAGACCACTGTGACGCCGGCGTTCTTGTCGTCGTCGAGCATGCAGTCGAGGTCGTTCAGCGTCGTGTACTGAGTGGGGTTGTTGTAGTAGCTGGGGTCGTCGCCGCTGTGGCTAAGCTGGCCGACGCCGATGACCGGAATGCGCCGACCGAGCTTGACGTTCGACAGGTGGCGCGCCAGGTCGACGACCATGCCGCTGCCGGTCCCACCAGCCACGCCGAAGCACACCATTACCATCGACGGCAGCGTGGCCTTCTCGATCTGGTCGACGAACTTGCGCAGTGCAACATCCATCGGCCGATCGCCTGCGTAGTAGGCGTTGGCGTAGATGCCCTTGGCCACGGCGCGCGGGAAATGATTGCCGGCCTTCGGCAACTCGTACTTGTGCGGTACATAGGACTCGAAATTCGGGTTCCAATAGTAGCGCGGATACTCCAGTTTCAACCATTCTCGGGTGCGGTTCATGCCCTCGAAAAATTCGTCCTTGGGCGGCACGGGCAGCGCGATCGCCTGGTATTGAAAGCGATCGGCCGGGATGCCGCGCGATTCCAGCCGCTTCTTGAATGAATTGGCGTAGTCGTTGACGACGCCCATGTCCTGGTCACCGATGTCGACCACCATCGCGGCGAACGTCGCCCGCGGGTCGGTCAGCAGGTCTTCGATCTCGCCGGTGCGCAGTAGCGCCTCGATGTAGACCATGCCGCTGCGGCCAATGCCGATCGCGTGCAAGCAATGCGGCGCCTGGACGCCGGTGCCGCTGTTGTAAAGGGATGCACTCATTTGTTGCTCCTATCATGAAGTGGACAGTCGGAAAACGGGTACTTGGGTTGCTCATGGCGGGACTTGTACCCTTCGCCCCTCCTGGCTCGTTGCACTCACTTGGGCTCTCAGCATCTGATCGTGAAGGTCTCGGTCTTGTCGAGGAAATCGAGGTCTCGCAACACATGCGCCACCGAGGTCGCTCGCTCGTTGGCGACATACAGCATGTAGTCCTCGACGAAAAGGCCGGGGTCGCGAGAGATCGTGCCGGCCTCGATCAGCTCGACGCCCTTCTCGAGATTGATGCGGTGCAGCTTGGCGCTCCAGATCGGGGATTCGATGTAGATCGCCTCGTCATCGACGCGCGCGACGGTCAGGAACTTGCCCCCGGCGACCGTGGGCACCTGCGCGCCCTTGCCGTACTTCTTTTTGACGGCGGACCAATCAAGCGGCATGGAGCACCTCCGTGGCGTGGTGAGTTTCGACCGCGGCGGGCCGCTGCGGCGGCCCGCGCATCGCGTCGAGCGGGACGGCGACCCATCCGTCGCCACCGGAAAGGCTTGCGCCGGCCATGCCGTCGATCCGCGTCGAGGGCTCGCAAAGCACGACGCCGCGCTCGAGCAGTAGCGAGTGGCCGAGCACCCGCTCGGCGGGCGCCGACTGGTCGTAGGCGTCCCGGGCGTCGAAGAACAGGCCGAGATCGACCTTGGACACGCGTGGCAGCACGAACTGGATCGAGCCTTCCGCCCCGCCACCGGCGGCCTGTGGCGGAGCTTCCGGCGCAAACACCGCCTCCAGCGATCGAGACCATGCCGCCGATGCGTCGCCGGCAACGTCGACGCGCAGCTCGATGAACTCGGGCGCGTAGCCCGGCAGCAGGCCGAGCTGGTGCGCGAGCGCGGGCGCAGCGACATCGGGCGATCGCGTCGCGTCCTCGAAGCCGAGCAGGTGGACCCACTTCGCGCCCCACGGCGTGCGTGCCGCGGAATGCTGCGTCGAGGGCGCTGCGACCCAATTCAGCAGGCGAAGCACCTCCCACAGGTTGGCACCGTGGCGCCGTGTCAGCAGCGCCGCGATCTCGCGATCGACGCGCGCATGCGTCGCGGCCAGGTTGTTCGTCTGCGCGAACGCCAACTGCTGTGGCACGAGCAGGAAGCCGGCGGTGAACGGGTTCTTGTAGAGTTCGCCGCAGGCTTGCACGACACCGCGGTTCTGCCCCTCATCGCACAGGCAGTCGAGCTCGTTGAGCACCGGGAACAGATGCGCGCCGCGATGCGCGGCCGCGTCGCCTTCGCATGGTGCGATGCCGACCCCTGTGATCAGCACGCGGCGGCCGAACAGCCCGTTCGACAGGTGGCGCGCCAGGTCGAGAGCAATGCCGCTGCCGGTGCCGCCGCCCAGGCCGAAGACAATGCACACGACGGCGTCACCCTGCGTGGCGTTGGTGCTCGCGGCGAAGCGTCGCAGCGCCGCGGCCATCGGACGCTCGCCGTCGTAGTACGCCTGGCCGTAGATCGCCTTGGCGAGGGCACGCGGTACCGGCTCGCCCGCGGCCGGCATCGAGAGTGTGTCGTCGAGCCAAGGCCGAAACTCGGCGCTGCCCTGGAGCATCGGGTACTCGAGTTCGAGAAAGCTGCGATAGCGCTGCATCGTCTCGGCAATCGCGTCTGCACTCGGCAGTGCAAGCGGCAGCGTCTCGATGTGCGCACGCTCGGCGGGGAACTTGGACGACAGCGATCGCACACCGGCGAGTGCGCCGTCCCCGATGTCGATCGCCAGCGCGCTCAGGCGCGAGCCCGGCGTGGCGAGCAGTTCGCCCGGCGCGTCGCGCAGTATCTGTTCGACGACACGCACGCCGGCGCCGCCGACGCCGATGACGTGGATGCCGTACGGCAGCGAGTCTGCGTCGGTGATGCGATGTATTCCGCGCCGCAGTGCGTCGAGCTTGCGTTGCTGCAGCTTGGCTTCAGTCGTGCTGATTGCCGGTGTCGGGCGGCCACGGAGAAGATCGATTCCTGCATTCGAAGGCATGTGCGTTAACCCACCATTTGCTGTTGGAGCCCGGCCCCGATGGGGGACATCGGCCCGCGCGTGTTCATCTGCGTCGGAGCATCACCGTCGGCGGCGCCATCAGCGCCACGGCGATCACGCCGCTCGGTAAATTCTTGTTGTGCCCCTGCGTCGGCAAAGCTGGCGACTCGGTCCTTCGGCCTGGTTCAGGCCTCTCATCCATTCCGGCCCGGGGTGCGGGCGTCGCGGTCTGGCGGTGCGGGGTCGTGCCGCCGTACGCCAAGCAAAAAAGCCCACCGCAGGCGTGGATGCCGACCGTGGGCTCTTGTTGCCCTGTCTCGCCGCCGGCGATGCTGCCGGCCCGAGACAATGTGTTTCGTTCGCGCTTAACTTTGAGCGCTTGAGCATCGACTGTC
>JAYSMB010000211.1:0-1778 GCA_043725065.1 Burkholderiales bacterium | reverse complement strand
CTCATCGGCGTGTTCGCGATCTCCGCCATCGTCTGGTGGGTCGGCCCGCTGATCGCGATCGGCGAGTCGCGGCCGCTCGACCCGGTGTGGGTGCGCGTCACGGTCATCGGCGTCCTGTTCCTGCTGTTGATCCTGCGCGCCGCCTTGCGCTACTGGAAACAGAAGCGAACCAATGCCGCGCTGGTCGACGGCATGACCAAGGGGCCAAGCAGCGCCGACAAGGAGATCGCGACGCTGAACGAGCGCTTCACGCAAGCGCTCGACGTCCTGAAGAAGTCACCCGGCAAAGGCAAGGGCGCCTTGCTCTACCAGCTCCCCTGGTACATCTTTATCGGCGCGCCTGGCTCGGGCAAGACCACCGCCTTGCTCAACGCCGGCTTGACCTTCCCGCTCGCCGAGAAGATGGGCGGCGCCAGCGTGCGCGGCGTCGGCGGCACGCGCAACTGCGACTGGTGGTTCACCGACGAAGCCGTGCTCATCGACACCGCCGGCCGCTACACCACCCAGGAGTCGAACTCGGCCGTCGACGCCAGCGCCTGGGATGGCTTCCTCGCCTTGCTGCGCAAGTCGCGGCCGCGCCGGCCGATCAACGGCGTGCTGCTCACCGTCAACATCCAGGACCTGCTGCAGCAGACGCCAGTCGAGCGCAAGGACCACGCCGCCAAGCTGCGCGCACGCATGCAGGAGCTGGCCGAAAAGCTCGGCGTGCGCGCCCCGGTCTACGTGCTCGTCACCAAGGCCGACCTGATCGCCGGCTTCAACGAGAGCTTCGGCGCCCTCAGCAAGGAAGAGCGCAACCAGGTCTGGGGCTTCAGCTTCCCCTACGCGCCCGGCAGCCCCGACGATCCGCTCGTCAACTTCGGCGCCGAGTTCTCGGCTCTCGAGAAGCGCCTGCGCGACCGCGTCGTGCCACTCATGGACGCCGAGCACGAGGTGTTGAAGCGCGCCGCGATCTTCAACTTTCCGCAACAGTTCGCCGGCCTGCGCGGCTTGCTCGGCGGCTTTCTCGAGCAGGTGTTCAGCGCTGGGGGCGGCATGGAGGAACGGCCGCTGCTGCGTGGCGTGTACTTCACCAGCGGCACGCAGGAAGGCACGCCGATCGACCGCGTACTGGGCACGCTGGCGCGCACCTTCGGCATCGAGCGCCGCCTCGCGCCGCCGGCCGCCGCGCGCGGCAAGAGCTTCTTCCTGAACCGGCTGCTGAAAGACGTCGTCTTCACCGAGCAAGGCCTGGTCGGCGAAAACCGCGCCATGGAGCGGCGCCGCGGCCGGCTGCGCCTGGCCGGCTTCACGATGGTGCTGCTGCTCAGCGTCGCGCTCATCGGCGGGTGGGTGCTGAGCTATGGGCGCAACAAAAACTACATCGCCGAGATCGACACCAAGCTGCCCGATCTGAAGAAGGCGGTCGAAGCGATTCCGCCCGCGACCTCGGGCGACGTCACGCCCTTGCCGCCGGTCCTGACAGCGGTTCGCAGCGCCGCACAGCCGGCCGAGTTCTCGCTTGACTCGCCGCCCGTGTCGATGTCGCTCGGCCTGTTCCAGGGCAAGAAGCTCGACGCCGCTGCCGACCTCGGCTACCAGCGGCTGCTCGACCATGCCCTGATGCCGCGCGTCGTGCGCCGGCTGGAGGAGCGCCTGCGCGCCGCCAACAAGGACAACCTCGAGCAGGCCTACGAGGCGCTGAAGAATTACCTGATGATCTACACGCCGGACAAGTTCGACGCCGACGCCTTCAAGGCCTACGTCGGCGTCGACTGGGACGCCGCGCTCGAGCGCAG
>JAYSMB010000210.1:0-5961 GCA_043725065.1 Burkholderiales bacterium | reverse complement strand
GCTGAAGAACGACATCACGGGTGGCGCCACGCCGGCGAGCTTCGAGCCGTCGATCGACTATGTCGTGACGAAGATTCCGCGCTTCGCCTTCGAGAAATTTCCCGCCGCCGATTCGCGGCTGACGACACAGATGAAGTCGGTGGGTGAAGTGATGGCGATCGGCCGCACCTTCCAGGAAAGCCTGCAAAAGGCGCTGCGCGGGCTCGAGACCGGCATCGATGGCTTCAGCGAGCGCAGCAGCGATCGTGAAGAGATCGTCCAGGAGATCGGCGAGGCGGGGCCGGAGCGGATTCTTTTTGTCGGCGACGCGTTTCGCATCGGCATGAGCGCCGCCGAGATCTTCGAAGAGACGGCCATCGATCCCTGGTTCCTGGCGCAGATCGAGGAGATCGTCGCGACCGAGAAGGCGCTCGGTGGACGCGGCATCGAGAGCCTGTCGGTCGCCGAGATGCGCTACGTCAAGGCCAAGGGGTTCTCCGACCGGCGCCTGGCGCGCCTGCTCGGCACGAACGAGTCGGCGGTGCGCTCGCGGCGCCATGCGCAGGACGTACGGCCGGTCTACAAACGCGTCGACACTTGCGCCGCCGAGTTCGAGACGCAGACCGCCTACATGTACTCGACCTATGACGAAGAGTGCGAGGCCGCGACTACCGATCGCAAGAAGATCATGGTGCTCGGTGGCGGGCCGAACCGGATTGGCCAGGGCATCGAGTTCGACTACTGTTGCGTGCACGCCGCGCTCGCGATGCGCGAAGACGGCTACGAGACCATCATGGTCAACTGCAACCCGGAGACGGTATCCACCGACTACGACACCTCCGACCGTCTCTATTTCGAGCCGGTGACGCTCGAAGACGTGCTCGAGATCGTCGCCAAGGAAAGGCCGCTCGGCGTGATCGTCCAGTACGGCGGGCAGACGCCGCTCAAGCTTGCGCTCGAGCTGGAAAAGGCCGGCGTGCCGATCATCGGAACGACGCCCGATTCGATCGACATCGCCGAGGACCGGGAGCGCTTCCAGAAGCTGCTGCACGAGCTCGGCCTCAGGCAGCCGCCGAACCGCACCGCACGCACCGAAGAGCAGGCCCTGCTGCTGGCGCAAGAGATCGGCTATCCGCTGGTCGTGCGACCGAGCTATGTGCTCGGCGGGAGAGCGATGGAAATCGTGCATGGCGACAAGGACCTCGAGCGCTACATGCGCGAAGCGGTCAAGGTCAGCGAAAAGTCGCCGGTGCTGCTCGACCGATTTCTAGACGACGCGATCGAGGTCGACGTCGACTGCATCAGCGACGGCGTCGAAGTCATGATCGGCGGCATCATGGAGCACGTCGAGCAGGCCGGAATCCACTCTGGCGACTCGGCCTGCTCGCTGCCGCCGTATTCGCTGCCGAAAGGCCTGCAGGACGAGATGCGCCGCCAGACGACGCTGATGGCCGAAGCGCTCAAGGTCGTGGGCCTCATGAACGTGCAGTTTGCGATCCAGGGCGACATCGGCGGCGACGGTAGTCGTGCGGTCGTCTACGTGCTCGAGGTCAACCCGCGTGCGTCGCGCACCGTCCCATTCGTCTCCAAGGCGACGGCGCAGCCGCTGGCCAAGATCGCCGCGCGCTGCATGGTCGGGCAAAGGCTCAGCGAGCAGAAGCTGGTTCGCGGCGAGGTCATCCCCGACTATTTTTCGGTGAAGGAAGCGGTCTTTCCCTTCAACAAGTTCCCCGGCGTCGATCCGATCCTGGGGCCGGAAATGCGCTCGACCGGCGAAGTGATGGGGGTCGGCCGGACTTTCGGCGAGGCGATGCTGAAGAGCCAGCTCGGTGCCGGCTCGCGCCTGCCGACCAAGGGCACCGTATGCATCACGGTGAAGAACGGTGACAAAGCGCGCGCCGTCGTGGTCGCCCGCGATCTGCACGAACTCGGTTTCCAGTTGGTGGCGACCAAAGGCACGGCGGCCGCGATCGCTGAGGCCGGCGTGCCGGTTCGCGCCGTCAACAAGGTCAAAGACGGGCGGCCGCACATCGTCGACATGCTCAAGGCCGGCGAGATCCAGCTCGTCTTCACGACCGTCGACGAGACACGCACCGCGATCGCCGATTCACGTCACATCCGGCAGGCCTCGCTGGCGCATCGCGTCACCTACTACACCAGCATGGCCGGATGCGAGGCCGCGGTCGAAGGCATGAAGCACCGCGACGACCTTTCCGTAGTGTCTTTGCAGGAGTTGCACGCGGAACTGCACTAGGGCGTGGCGCAAACACACCCTATACTGAACGTAACCCAGCGCCGCCGCCGGAAGCTCCCGCGGCGGCTTTGTTTTTTGTCTTTTGAGGTTCGATGATGGCGACGATTCCGCTCACCCGCCGTGGTGCCGAGAAGCTGAGGGACGAGCTCGCCCGGCTCAAGTCGGTCGAGCGCCACGCCGTGATCCAGGCGATCAGCGAGGCGCGCGCACAGGGCGACCTTTCGGAGAACGCAGAGTACGAAGCGGCCAAGGACAAGCAGGGCTTCATCGAGGGCCGCATCCTCGAGATCGAAAGCAAGCTTGCCGCGGCGCAGATCATCGATCCGTCGACGCTAGACGCGGAAGGCCGGGTCGTGTTCGGCTCGACCGTCGATCTCGAAGAAGAAGAGTCGGGCGCCAAGGTGACCTACCAGATCGTTGGCGACGACGAGGCCGACCTGAAGCAGGGCCTGATCTCGATCAGCTCGCCGATCGCGCGCGCCCTGATCGGCAAGGAAGCCGGCGACATCGCCGAGGTTCAGGCGCCATCGGGTCCCAAGAGTTACGAGATCATGGGCGTGCGATACGCGTGAAGACCGAGGTGCTCGGCCGGCTCGGTGCCTGGCTCGCCGGGGCTTGGGCCGGCGTGATGATTGGTGTTGGCGTGGTCGCCGCGCCCGTGCTGTTCTCGGCGCTGCCGCGGGGCGATGCCGGCCGCGTCGCCGCGCGGCTGTTCTCGCTCGACGCGACGATCGGCATCGTCGTCGGCGCGGTGCTGGTTCTGATTGGACTGCAGCTTGGCCGTGATCGCGCCGAGCGCACTCAGGGCTCGCGGTTCGGACTCGAGCTCTGTCTCGCGATGGCCGCATTGCTTTGCATCGTTGTCGGCCACTACGCGCTTTTGCCGATGATCGAAGGGGCACGCGCCGGCCAGGGCTCGCCGTCGTTCGGCGCACTGCATGCGATCGCATCCGCATTCTTCCTTGCGAAGTTGGCGATCGTCGCCATTCTGGCGTGGCGCCTTTCGGCGCCGCCTCGCTGACGCTCAGTCCTGCTGAAGCTTCTTGACGCTGGTCGTGCGCTTGCGCGCGCGCTTGAGTTCGCCGCCCGCCGCCAGGCGCATGTTGCCGAGCACCTTGACCTTCTTGACTTGCGGTCGGTGATTGCCGCTTTTGGAGAACTTCAGCACCTTGACGACCCTGGGCCCCGGCATGCGGCCTTCGCGCTCGGACTTTTCCTTCGGCCGCGGCTCGCGCCAGAACACCAGGAGCTTACCGATGTGCTGGATCGGCGCCGCATCGAGTGCGGCGCTCAGCTCGCCGAACAGGGCTTCGCGGCTGACCCGGTCGTCCGAAAAAACGCGCACCTTGATCAGTCCGTGAACGGCGAGGGCGGTGTCGATCTCGCGCCGCACCGCGGCGGTCGCGCCGTCGGCGCCGATCGCCACGACAGGGCCGAGGTGATGCGCTTCGGCACGCTTTTCTTTTCGCTGGGCGGGGGTGAGAAAGAGGGCAGGCACGCGCCTATTATCGGCGCCCGAAGGGACCGCAACGATGGCGACGCGAGGCAAGGGCAAGAAGCTGAACAAGGCGTGGCTGCACGATCACCTGACCGACCCTTACGTCAAGCTGGCGCGGAAAGAAGGATTTCGGGCGCGCGCCGCATACAAGTTGAAGGAGATCGACGAACAACTGCATTTGCTGCGGCCGGGCCAGCTCGTCGTCGATCTCGGCGCCGTGCCCGGCGCCTGGAGCCAGTACATCCGACGCAAGTTCGGGCGTGGCGCAAGCTCCGGCGCCGACGATGCCGGCCCGGTGCAGGGAACGATCATCGCCCTTGACATGCTCGAGTTCGAGCCGGTCGACGGCGTCGAATTCATCCACGGCGATTTTCGCGAGACGGCGGTGCTGGCCGAACTTGAAGCGCGCGTCGGCACGCGGCGGGTCGACGTCGTGCTGTCCGACATGGCGCCAAATCTCTCCGGCATCGCCTCGGCCGACGGTGCCCGCATGACCGAACTCGTGGAACTGGCAATCGAATTCGCCCGCGGCCACCTCGTCGCGGACGGCGCGCTGGTATGCAAAGTCTTCCACGGCAGTGGCTACAGCCAGCTCGTAAAGCGCTTCAAAACCGAGTTTCGGACCGTCAAGCCCATCAAGCCGAAAGCCTCGCGGGCAAAATCGGCCGAAACCTTTATCGTCGGCGTCGGCCTCAAGGCACGCGCATCCAGCGCCGATATTCACGCGTAGCCCCTTTTTCGAGGGCGGTGAACGACCCGCAGGGCGGGCTTGCGTGGACTAAAATCGTCCGCAGATGCGGTGGGTAGCGGTGTCCGGGCTCGGCCCGGCGTTTTTCGCCAGCCCCTTGAATTGGAGTCGCGGTGAACAATCAATGGTTTTCCAAAGTCGCGGTCTGGCTCGTGATCGCGCTGGTTCTTTTTACCGTATTCAAGCAATTCGAGCGGACCGGTGCGCAAACGGGTGCCATCGGTTATTCGGATTTTCTTGAAGAGGTTCGCGGTAAGCGGGTGCGCAGCGTCACGCTGCAAGAGGGCCCCGGAGGTTCGACCGAGATCCGTGCCAAGACCAACGACGACAAGGAACTGCGCACGACGGCGACCTACCTCGACCGCGGCCTGGTCGGCGACCTGATTAACAACAACGTCAAGTTCGACGTCAAGGCGCGCGAAGAGCCGTCGTTCCTGCTCTCGATCCTTGCCTCCTGGGGCCCGATCCTGTTGCTGATCGGCGTCTGGATCTATTTCATGCGCCAGATGCAGGGTGGCGGCAAAGGCGGCGCCTTCAGCTTCGGCAAGTCGAAGGCGCGCATGCTCGACGAGGCCAACAACACCACGACCTTCGCCGACGTCGCCGGCTGCGACGAAGCCAAGGAAGAGGTCAAAGAACTGGTCGACTTCCTGAAAGACCCGCAAAAATTCCAGAAGCTCGGCGGCCGCATCCCGCGCGGCGTCCTTCTGGTCGGGCCTCCGGGCACCGGCAAGACGTTGCTCGCCAAGGCGATCGCGGGCGAAGCGAAAGTGCCATTCTTCTCGATCTCGGGTTCCGACTTCGTCGAGATGTTCGTCGGCGTCGGCGCGGCGCGCGTGCGCGACATGTTCGAGCAGGCGAAGAAAAGCGCGCCCTGCATCATTTTCATCGACGAGATCGACGCCGTCGGCCGCCATCGCGGCGCCGGCCTGGGCGGCGGCAACGACGAGCGCGAGCAGACCTTGAACCAGATGCTGGTCGAGATGGACGGCTTCGAGACCAATCTCGGCGTCATCGTCATGGCCGCGACCAACCGGCCCGACATCCTCGACCCGGCGCTGCTGCGCCCCGGCCGCTTCGACCGGCAGGTCTACGTGACCTTGCCCGACGTGCGCGGCCGCGAGCAGGTTCTCAACATCCACATGCGCAAGGTTCCGGTCGGGCAGGACATCCGGCCCGACATCCTCGCCCGCGGCACGCCCGGCTTTTCCGGTGCCGACCTGGCCAACCTGGTCAACGAGGCAGCTCTTTTTGCGGCGCGCCGCAACGGCCGCGTCGTCGAAATGGTCGACTTCGAGAAGGCCAAGGACAAGATCATGATGGGCCCCGAGCGCAGGTCCATGGTCATGCCGGAGGAGGAGCGGCGCAACACCGCGTACCACGAGTCGGGCCACGCGCTGGTCGCGCGCCTGATGCCCAAGACCGACCCGGTGCACAAGGTGACCGTCATTCCACGCGGCAGGGCGCTCGGCGTCACCATGC